>JACDQM010000026.1 GCA_015657635.1 Roseateles sp. | reverse complement strand
CGAGGCTGCTGACACGGACAGTGCGAGAAGTGCGGCGGAAAAGAGGTTCTTCAGCATTGCTTGGTTCCAGAAAATTGCGGGCGTCGCTGCGGATCAGCGCGTGGGGCGGCGGCGCGAAAACCAGGCCAAAAGCAGGATTCCGGCAGCGAACATGGCGTAGCTGTGTGGCTCAGGCACGGCCGTGACGTTGATGGTTCCGCCATAGGAGCCGACCGGCGACGAATTGCCCAAGCCAGCCGTGAAGGTGCCATTCACCACCAGGGTCAGGCTGCCGTTGAAAGCGGTAGTCGCAAAGGTGGCCGTCTCGATGGCGTCGGAATTGCCCAGCAAGGGCGTGGCGGACAGCGAGAACGGCTGCCCGTTGAGCGTGACGCTGGTGAAGTCGATGTCGTGACGGGCCGCTCCCATCAAGGTGCTGAGGACGCTGTTCACATTGAATGCGCCGCTGATGCCCGTGAAGTTATAGGTATCCTGGAAAGCACCCGTCTCGGTCAGAGAGGTGGAGATCGACGCCGACTTGTTGCTGCCCGTACCCGTCAGGAGAACCTCATACACGGCAGCCATCGACGCCCCTGAGAACAGGAGCGTGGCGACCGCAGCAATCAGTGACTTGACGATTTTCATGGCAGCTTCTTTGCTTGACTTCAGGACCACTTGAACTTGCTCACCCAAGTACATCCGATGACCCACACTTTAGGGACCGGCTCAGTCCCTGGGCACCCCCCAAGCGCGTGGCGCGGGGGCTTGCGTGCCAACAATCGCACGCATAACGAGGCACCGCAGAGCGCTTGATGGAGAAATGGGCTGCCAAAGCAGCCCATTTGCTCACGCCGGCTCAAAGCCCTGGCTCAGCTCAGCTTGCCGTGGCACTGCTTGAACTTCTTGCCGCTGCCGCACGGGCAGGGGTCGTTGCGGCCCACATGCGCATAGGTCTGGGCATCACTGGCGTCAGCGCGCTCCTGCGAGACCGACCCGTCCTCATTGGGATGGGTGTAGGTGATGTTGGAGACCTGCTCAGCGCGTTCTTCGATGGCTTCGGCCGCACGCGTCGCCTCGTCCTGGCTCTGGATGCGCACGTTCAAAAGGATGCGGGTGACCTCCATCTTCACCACGTCCAGCAGCTGCGAGAACAGCTCGAAGGCCTCGCGCTTGTATTCCTGCTTGGGGTTCTTCTGCGCATAGCCGCGCAGGTGGATGCCCTGGCGCAGGTAGTCCAGCGCGGCCAGGTGCTCGCGCCAGTGCTGGTCGATGCTCTGCAGCAGCACCATGCGCATGAAGGGGGTGAACTGCTCAGCCCCAACCCGCTCGACCTTCTCGTTGAAGACGGCATCGGCGGCCTTGATGACGGCCTCCAGGATGTCGTCATCGGTGACTGCATCGCTCTTCTGGACCAGACCCTTCAGGTCCAGCTCAAGCTGCCATTCATCCTTCAGTACGGTCTCCAGAGCGGCCAGATCCCACTGCTCTTCCAGGCTTTCCACCGGAACGTAGCTGCGCACGACATCGGTCATCGCGCTTTCACGCAGCTTGCCGATCTGCGTCACCAGTGCTTCGGCCTCAAGGATGTCATTGCGCTGCTGGTAGATCACCTTGCGCTGATCGTTCGAGACGTCGTCGTACTCGAGCAGCTGCTTGCGGACATCGAAGTTGCGGGCTTCGACCTTGCGCTGCGCACTTTCGATGGAGCGAGTAACGATGCCCGCCTCGATGGCCTCGCCCTCCGGCATCTTCAAGCGGTCCATGATGGCGCGCACGCGCTCACCCGCGAAGATGCGCATCAGCGAGTCGTCCAGCGACAGGTAGAAGCGCGAGGAACCCGGGTCGCCCTGGCGACCGGAACGGCCGCGCAGCTGGTTGTCGATGCGGCGGCTCTCATGGCGCTCGGTGGCGATGATGCGCAGGCCGCCCTCGGCCTTGACCTTGTCGTGCAGGCCCTGCCACTCGTCCTTGAGCTGCTGGATGCGACGCGCTTTCTGGTCGGCAGCGATGCTGTCGTCGGCCTCCAGAATCTGCACCTGCTTCTCGACGTTGCCGCCCAGCACGATGTCCGTGCCGCGACCGGCCATATTGGTGGCGATGGTGATGACGCCCGGACGGCCTGCCTGGGCCACGATCTCGGCCTCCTTGGCATGCTGCTTGGCGTTGAGCACCTGGTGCGGCAGCTTGGCTTTGGCCAACAGACCTGAGATCAGCTCGGAGTTCTCGATCGAGGTCGTGCCCACCAGCACCGGCTGGCCTCGCTCGTGGCAGTCGCGGATATCGGCGATCACCGCGTTGAACTTCTCCTCGTTGGTCTTGTAGACCAGATCCAGTTCGTCCTTGCGGATGGTCGGGCGGTTCGGCGGAATGACCACGGTCTCGAGCCCGTAGATCTCCTGGAACTCATAGGCTTCGGTATCGGCCGTACCGGTCATGCCGGACAGCTTGCCGTACATGCGGAAGTAGTTCTGGAAGGTGATCGAGGCCATGGTCTGGTTCTCGCTCTGGATCGCCACACCTTCCTTGGCTTCAACGGCCTGGTGCAGGCCGTCGCTCCAGCGCCGGCCCGTCATCAGGCGGCCGGTGAACTCGTCGACGATGATCACTTCGCCGTTCTGCACCACATAGTGCTGGTCCTTGTGGAACACATGATGCGCGCGCAGCGACGCATTCAAGTGGTGCATCAAGGAAATATTGGCGGCGTCATACAGGCTCGCACCCTCAGCCAACAAGCCAGCCCGGCCCAGCAGCTTCTCGGCATTCTCGTGACCATCTTCGGTCAGGTGGATCTGGTGCGACTTCTCATCGACCGTGAAGTCGCCGGGCTCGATCACACCTTCGCCGGTGCGCGGGTCGCGTTCGCCGATCTGCCTCGTCAGCAGCGGCGCCACCTTGTTGATGGCGAGATAGACATCGGCCTGGTCGTCAGCCTGGCCGGAAATGATCAAGGGCGTGCGCGCCTCGTCGATCAGGATCGAGTCCACTTCGTCGACGATGGCGTAGGCCAGGCCGCGTTGCACGCGATCCTTGGTCTCGTAGACCATGTTGTCGCGCAGGTAGTCGAAGCCGTATTCGTTGTTGGTGCCGTAAGTGACGTCAGCAACGTAAGCAGCCTGCTTCTCCTCGCGGCTCATCTGAGGCAGGTTGATGCCAACACTCAGGCCCAGGAAGTTGTACAGCTTGCCCATCCACTCGGCATCGCGACGCGCCAGGTAGTCGTTGACGGTCACGACATGCACGCCCTTGCCGGTCAGGGCATTCAGATAAACGGGCAGGGTTGCCATCAGCGTCTTGCCTTCGCCGGTGCGCATCTCGGCGACCTTGCCGGAGTTCAGCACCATGCCGCCGATGAGCTGCACGTCGAAGTGACGCATCTTCAGGACACGCTTGCTGCCTTCGCGGCAGACAGCAAAGGCCTCAGGCAGGATCGCGTCAAGCGACTCGCCCGCAGCGATCCGCTGCTTGAACGCTTCGGTCTTGGCCTGCAGAGCAGCGTCATCGAGGCCTTCGAACTGCGGCTCCAAGGCATTGATCTGCTGGACGATGCGCCGATAGCCTTTGAGCAGGCGTTCATTGCGGCTACCGAAAATCTGGGTGAGAAGCTTGGGCAACATGCAGCGTGAGTTTCTTGGACTTGATGGTCTGGAGCTTGGTCGGCGCCAGCCGGGCGGGAAGCGCCTGGCTCTTGGCCCGGCATGCAGCCCTTGAGAATGGATGGGTCTTTACTGCCTCAGGAGCCCCGTCTACCCTCTCCTTGAAGCCAGCTTCAGTTGGGGTGTCGGAGGCTTTTCGCAAGAGCCCGTCCGATAGATTCCATACACCAGCACGGAAAGGCCGGACTGGCCCACGAAAAACCGGCTGAGTTTAGCATCCGGCCTGTCCACGACCTCCGCTGGAGCCGGGGACTACACTGGCAGGCCATGCGTGCACGCTACCTCTCCCCACCGAAGTCGGCACTGGTGCCCGATCCAACGCCGATAGCGCAGGCTTTGGCGCAGCACAGCGGCTTGGCTCGCCTGGGCTACCTGTTGCAGGAATCGAACCGCAGGATGGACATCGTGTCGGTGGCGCTGCCCGGCGCTTTGAGACGCTTCGTCAAACCGGGTCCGGTTGACGAGGAAGGCTGGACCTTGCTGGTCGCCAACGCCGCCATCGCGGCCAAGCTCAGGCACTTGCAGCCCAGGTTGCTGGAACTGCTTGCTGAACAGGGTTTGCCACCTGGGAAGCTGCGTATCAAGATACTTCAACCCTGAGCATTGCGCTCAGTGGAGCAGGTGACGAAATGGGTGGTGCCGGCTATCGGATTCGAACTGATGACCTACCGCTTACAAGGCGGTTGCTCTACCAACTGAGCTAAGCCGGCACGGCTTTTGATTTCAAATTCAGCGCGCATTGTAGGGCCAATTCAGGCGGCCTCAGCGCAGTTTGCATGTCTTATCGGCCGAGGCCGCACTTCACTTCACGCGCTTGAGCGAAGGACGGCCGCCACCGCCTGCAGGACCAGCAGGATCATCATCATGCGATCCCGGCAAAGCCAGATCGGGCGAGTCCGCCGCAGCGGCATCAGCCGGCGTGCTGGCCAACCTCAGTCCTGCGCGCCCAGCTGCTGCTGCCGGTTTGCCGCCCACCTTGTCTGCAGCATCAGAGCCAGCGCCTGGAACTGCCGCCATAGACGCCCGGGGCTCTCCGCCAGGCGCAGGGAATGCCATGCCTTGGCCGTTTTCGCGGGCATAGATGGCCACCACATGATCGATCGGCACAACGATCTCTCGCGCAACACCGCCGAAGCGGGCCTTGAACTGGATGAATTCATTGCCCAGTTCAAGTCCGCTGGTGGCATCGAAACCGACATTCAGCACGATCTCGTTATTGCTAACGTACTCGTTCGGCACCTGGACGAAGCGATCCACGTGCACGGCGATGTAAGGCGTGAAGCCGTTATCCGTGCACCAATCATGCAAGGCCCTGATCAGATAGGGCCTGGTCGATGTTCCAGAGGTGCTGGCGGAAGAGCCGCCGTCTGAGCTTTGATCCATGACGGGCAGCCTGTTACTTGCGCATCACCTTTTCGGACGGCGTCAGCGCCTCGATGTAGGCAGGGCGCGAGAAGATCCGCTCTGCGTACTTGAGCAGCGGCGCGGCGTTCTTCGACATGTCGATGCCGTAGTAGTCCAGGCGCCACAGCAGCGGAGCGATCGCGACGTCGAGCATCGAGAAATCGTCGCCCAGCATGTACTTGTTCTTCAGGAAGATCGGGGCCAGCTGAGTCAAGCGATCACGAATCTGCGAACGCGCCTTCTCGAGCTGCTTGTCGGTTGCCTTCACTGCCTGACTGCGGCCCTCCAGCACATTCACGTGCGCAAAGAGCTCCTTCTCGAAATTGAGCAGGAACAAGCGAACGCGAGCGCGCGCGACCGGATCACCCGGCATCAGCTGCGGATGCGGGAAGCGCTCATCGATGTACTCGTTGATGATGTGCGACTCGTACAGGATCAAGTCGCGCTCAACGAGGATGGGCACCTCGTTGTATGGATTCATCAGTGCGATGTCTTCCGGCTTGGCGAACAAGTCGACATCGCGGATTTCGAAATCCATACCCTTCTCGAACAGCACGAATCTGCAGCGGTGCGAGTAGGGGCAGGTGGTTCCAGAATAAAGCACCATCATGGCGGCAGGCTCCCGAAGGGGTTGATACGGCTAACCCAACGAAGGGCAGCACAGAAAAGGCAAACGCAGTGGGTGGCAAAGCCGGCCCACTGCGTACTCGGCCCAGCGCAAGGCCGGGCCCGAATGCTTACTTCACGTCTTTCCAGTAAGCAGCGTTCAAACGCCAGGCGATCACAGTGAAGACGCCGAGGAACATCAGCACCCAAACGCCGAGGCGGAAGCGCTGACCTTGGGCAGGTTCGCCCATCCACTGCAGATAGGCCACCAGATCGGCAACGGCGTCATCGTACTGGCGCGGTGTCAGCGTACCGGGCGTGACTTGCTCGAAACCCTTGAAGACGTGGACCGTCTTCGCCGGATCGTGCGGATCCTTCTCGTCGACATACTTGGCCGTACGCACACCCTGCAACTCCCAGAACACATGCGGCATCGCAATGCTCGGGAACGCCAGGTTGTTCCAACCAGTCGCCTTGGTTTCGTCGCGGTAGAACGTCCGCATATAGGTGTACAGATAATCTGCACCCGATCCCTTTGAGGCACTGGCGCTCGAACGCGCGATCACGGTGAGGTCCGGCGGCGCTGCGCCAAACCATTCCTTGGCTTGCTTGGGGTCGATCGCCGCCTTCATCGTTTCGCCAACCTTCTCGGTTGCGAACATCAGATTGGCCTTGATCTGTTCCTCCGTCAGCCCAATGTCGCGCAGACGGTTGTAGCGCATATAGGCCGCCGAATGGCAGTTCAAGCAGTAGTTGACGAACAGCTTGGCGCCGTTTTGCAGCGCGGCCATGTCGGTCATCTTCTCCTTGGGGAACTTGTCCCATTCGATGCCGCCGCCTGCAGCCGTCGCGCCGGACACCATGCCGAGGCCGAGGGCCATCGCGGTCAGCAGCTTCGCAAACAGTTTTTTCATTCTTGTAACTCCGGTGCTTAGTGGGCGTGGAAGGTCACGCGGTCAGGCACAGGCTTGAACGTGCCCAGCTTGCTCCACCAGGGCATCAGCAGGAAGAAGCCGAAGTAAAACAGCGTACCGATCTGGGAAACCAGGGTTCCGGCATCGGTCGGAGGCTGGATACCCAGATAGCCCAGCACCAGGAAGAAGACCACGAACACGGCATACACATACTTGTGCCAGTCCGGGCGATAGCGGATCGACTTGACCGGGCTGTGATCCAGCCAGGGCAGGAAGAACAGGATGACCACTGCGCCACCCATCACCACCACGCCCCAGAACTTCGCATCGAAGGTCTTGAGCAGCGCCACGGCTACGACAGCCAGCACCAACGAGGCAATCTTGCCCTTGCCGGAAAAACTGCCCTTGAGAACAGCCAGCACTGCGGCGATACCGACCAAGGCCGCCAGGACGTTCACCATCGGATCAGTGGTGGCACGCAGCATCGAGTAGAACGGCGTGAAGTACCAGACAGGCGCGATGTGGGCAGGCGTCTTCAGCGGATCCGCCGGGATGAAGTTGTTGTACTCCAGGAAGTAGCCACCCAACTCCGGCGCGAAGAAGATCACGGCCGTGAACAGCATCAGGAAGACCGAAACCCCCATCAGGTCGTGCACCGAGTAGTAGGGGTGGAAGGGGATGCCGTCCAGCGGCTTGCCGGATGCGTCCTTCTTTTCCTTGATCTCGATGCCGTCAGGGTTGTTCGATCCCACGTCATGCAGCGCCAGCAGGTGCGCAACCACCAGGCCCAGCAGGACCAGCGGAACAGCGATCACGTGGAAGCTGAAGAAGCGGTTCAGCGTGGCGTCACCCACCACATAGTCGCCGCGGATCAGCAGAGCCAGCTCTTCACCGACGAAAGGCACAGCGGCGAACAGGTTCACGATCACCTGGGCGCCCCAGTAGGACATTTGGCCCCACGGCAGCAGATAGCCCATGAAGGCTTCGGCCATCAGGCACAGGAAGATGGCGCAGCCAAAGATCCAGACCAACTCACGCGGCTTGCGATACGAGCCGTACATCAGACCGCGGAACATGTGCAGATACACGACAACGAAGAACGCCGAGGCGCCGGTCGAATGCATGTAGCGGATCAGCCAGCCCCAGGGCACATCACGCATGATGTACTCGACCGAGGCGAACGCCAGATTGGCGTCCGGCTTGTAATGCATCACCAGGAAGATGCCGGTGACGATCTGGATCACCAGCACCAGCAGTGCCAGGGAGCCAAAGAAGTACCAGAAGTTGAAGTTCTTCGGAGCGTAGTACTCCGACATGTGCACCTTGTAGGCATCGAACGCGGTCGGGAACCGGTTCTCAAGCCAGTTGGTGACCTTGGCGCCGACGGGGGCGCTGGCGGGGAGTTCCTTGAAAGTTGCCATGCTTGCCTCTTCCGTGCCGTCAGGCCTTCTTGTCCTCACCAATCAGCAGCTTGGTGTCGGACAGATACATATGGGGCGGCACCTCGAGGTTGTCGGGGGCCGGCTTGTTCTTGAAGACGCGACCTGCCATATCGAAGGTCGAGCCATGGCAAGGGCACAGGAAGCCGCCATGCCAGTCATCCGGCAGCGAAGGCTGCGCGCCGGTCTGGAACTTATCACTGGGCGAGCAGCCCAGGTGCGAGCAGATGCCGACGCCCACAAAGACTTCAGGCTTGATCGAGCGATGCTGGTTCTTCGCATAGGCCGGAGTCGGGTAGGCCTTGCGATCCGAGAGCGGATCGGCCAACTGCGTTTCCGTCGCCTTCAGCGATTCCAGTTGCTCGGGTGTGCGGCGGATGATCCACACGGGCTTGCCTCGCCATTCGACGGTCAGCTTCTCGCCTGGCTTGAGGGCGCTGATATCGACTTCAACCGCAGCACCGGCGGCCTTGGCGCGCTCGGACGGCGAAAAAGTACTGACGAAGGGCACGGCGGTGGCTACGCCGCCAACGGCGCCAGCGCAACCAGTGGCGATGAGCCAGGTGCGCTTGCCGTGATCCACTTGCTGGTCACTCATGAGTATCCTCAAACGAGACTTCTGATCGGGGGCAACCCCGGATTCTAGCGGACGCGACTGCCGCTCAGCTTCGAAGTCGCCATCAACGCCTCATTTGTGCGACGCCGGAGCCTCGAAGACACACTCGTTTTACCCGATTCGCATCAGAATCACTCAGGCAGAATGCATCACTTTTATCAGGGGGAATAAATGAGCTTCATGTCCGAGTTCAAGGAATTTGCCGTCAAAGGCAATGTGGTGGACCTCGCGGTCGGCGTCATCATCGGCGGCGCCTTCGGCAAGATCGTCGACTCGATCGTGAAGGATCTGATCATGCCCATCGTGGGCAAGCTCTTCGGCGGCCTGGATTTCAGCAACTACTTCATCCTGCTGTCCAACCCGCCCGCCGACTTCAAGGGACCGATGACCTACGAGGCCTTGTCCAAGGCTGGCGTGCCAATGTTTGCTTACGGCAGCTTCCTGACCGTGGCAGTCAACTTCATCATCCTGGCCTTCATCATCTTTCTGATGATCAAGCAGATCAACCGCCTCAAGCGTGACAACGCGCCAGCCCCGGCAGCCCCGGCCGAGCCAGCACCGACGCCCGAGGACATCCAGTTGCTGCGCGAGATCCGCGACGCACTGCAGGCCAAGAAGTCTTGAGCATGTCGGCGGCCGGGTAACCGGCAGTAACAGCAGGCACAGGTGTCAGCTAATGCGCGTGCGCGCTGCAGTTGAGCACCGCCACCTGCCCATGGCAGGCTGACTTTGAAGCGATACTTGCAAGCAAGATCGTGGCGTGCACTCCACGGCAAAGCTTGCGAGCCATGAATTTGATCGAACCTCGCCTCAACCCCCATCTGGAAGCCGCGCTGCAGCGCATCCGTACGGCTGCCGAGCAGGCGGCTGAACGCGGCGCTGAGGGCATGGGGATGGCCGCGCTGTCAGCCGGGCAGGTCAAGCGCCGTGATGCCCTGCTGTCGGCGCAGTTCCTGTTCCGCAAGCAGCAAGCTCTGTTCGGCCAGCGCTTCTATCAAAGCTTGCGCGGCTTGATGGCTGGTGAGCAGCAGGACAAGGCCGTGGCCCCTGCAGCCAAAGCCAAGGACTGGACCGAGCTGTCGCTGATGGATGACGAGCAGGTCGACGCCATGGTGGCCGCCGACCGCATCGGCCTAGCGATCGGACACCAGAGCGAATGGGAACTGCGCGAGGTGCAGTCCTATCTGCCTGATCTCAGCCCGAGCGGCGAGCGCAATCCGCTGCGCCCGGAATTGATCGCGCAGGCCTTGCTTGATGCCATCCATGCCATCACCGACGACGAGCAGGCCCGGCAGATCCTGATCGATGAGCTGACCCGGGCGCTATCCCCGGAACTGAAGTCCTGCTACGCCGACATCGTGGAGTTGTTCCGCAGTCGCGGACTCAGACCACAAGATCTGCGCGTGCGGGGCGCCGACTCCGGTGGGCATTCCGTCCATGGCGGACATACCCAGGCCGGCAGCCTGTCAAGCCAGCAATCCCTGTCTGGCCACGAAGGCGTGAGCCGCAGCGGCGGACTGAGTACCGGGGGCGGCTTTCACGGCACCCCGTCAGGTCACGGCTCTTCGAGCGCGCCGACAGGTGGCGGCAGCTACCCGGCGGGTTCTCGTCAAGCCCAGGGCGGCATGGGGTCGGTCGATGTGCAGATGATGGATCTGCTGCGCCGCTTGGCCCACATGCCAGCGGCACCGGGAGGCTTGCCGGCCGATACCGGCTTCGGCGCTGAACCGGCGGCTTCGGCCAGGGCTGGGATGAAGCCGCTACCGGCTGGCCGGCCAGGGCGGCGCCTACCTGCCGCCCAATCTGATTCATCAGCATCGCGACGCGCTGCGCCAGGCCGCCACCGGCCAGTTGGACCACATGGTGATCGACGTAGTCGGGAGCCTGTTCGACCAGATCCTGTCCGACCCCAAGGTGCCACCGCAGATGGCGCGCCTGCTGGCCCGGTTGCAGCTGCCGGTGCTGCGCGCCGCGCTGGGCGATCGCAGCTTCTTCTCGACACGACGCCATCCGGTGCGCCGTTTCATCAACCGCATCGCCTCGCTGGCCTGCGCCTTCGATGATTTCGCCGAAGACCCGGGGCGCGAGTTCCTCGCCCAGGTCCGCGAGCTGGTGCAGGAAGTGGCGCTGGGCGACTTCGACCGCATGGATGTCTACGCCAGCAAGCTGGACGCGCTTGAGGCCTTCATCAGCGAGCAGACCGCCAAGGCCCTGCAGGCGCAGGGTAATGCGGCCGCGGTCGTCGAACGCAAGGAAACCGATCTGCGGCTGCAGCAGCGCTATATGCAGCAGCTGCAGACCTCGCTGGCCGGCGTGCCAATGCCAGAGTTCCTGCGCAGTTTTCTGGCCCAGGTCTGGAGCCAGGCCATCGTGCTGGCTTCGCGCGATGCGTCGGGCGATGCGCAGCGCGAGACCCGCCTTCGCCAGGCCGCACGCGACCTGGTGATCAGCGTGCAGCCCAAGGGCGGCACCGCGCAACGCCAGGCCTTCCTGAGCCAGCTACCCTCGCTGATGCGCACCCTCAACGAAGGCATGGACCTGATCCGCTGGCCGGAAGACGCACGCAAGGGCTTCTTCGGCGAACTGCTGCCTGCCCATGCCGACTCGCTGAAGGGCCAGGGGCTGAGCCCGCTCGACTACAACCTGCTGGCCAAGCAGCTGGAAGGCGTGTTCGGCTGCGCCCCGCCCAGCGAGCAGGACCTGCCGGCCGGTGGCCAGGTGAGCGTGCCGGCCGAACTCGACATCGGCGAGCGGCTCTCGCCCGACGAAGCCAAGCGCCTGGGCCTGGTCGATGAGAGCCGCGTCGACTGGAGCGGTCAGGTCGATATCGACCTCAGCGCCGAAGCGCCGCTGCAGGCGGTCGACGTCAGCATCGACGGCCTGCCCAGCGCGGAAGCCCCCGAGCCAAGTGAAGGCGAGTTGCTGATCGAGCATCTGCAGCTCGGCTTTGCCTATCAGATGAACACCGGCGAGGCCTGGCGCAAGGTGCGGCTGGCCCATATCAGCGCCGGACGCAGCTTTTTCATCTTCACCCAAGGCAGCAAGCATCAGGAAACCGTCACGATGACGGCCCGCATGCTGCGCAAGATGTGCGAGTCAGGCCGCCTGAAGGCCTTCGAAAATGCCTATCTGCTGGAGCGTGCGACGGCCAGGACGCGCAAGCAGCTGGCCGAGCTCAGCAAAGGCCTGGAATCCCAGCACTGAACCAGCACTGAGCGCCGCTCAGCGCCACTCAGCGCGGCAGCAGCCGGCGTGCCATCGCGATGGCGGCGCGCATGCTGGCCGGATCGGCGCGGCCGCTGCCAGCAATGTCGAAGGCCGTGCCATGGTCGGGGCTGGTGCGCACAAAGGGCAGGCCCAGGGTCACGTTGACGCCCTCCTCCACCCCCAGATACTTCACCGGGATCAGGCCGTGGTCATGCGTCATCGCCACCACCACGTCGAACTCACCCGGATGTCCGGCCGCATCGCGGGCACGCATGAACACCGTGTCAGGTGCATAGGGGCCGCTGGCCGCGATGCCCTCGGCTTGCGCCTGCCGGATGGCCGGGGCAATGATCTGCAGCTCCTCGTCGCCGAACAGGCCGCCCTCTCCTGCATGCGGATTCAAGCCGGCGACCGCGATGCGCGGCCTGGCGATGCCGACGCGGCGCAAGGCCGCGTCGCTGATGCGCAAGGTCTCCAGGATGCGCTCGGTGCTGAGCATGTCGATCGCCCGCCGCAGCGAGACATGGATGGTCACCAGCACGGTGCGCAGCTCGTGGTTGGCCAGCATCATGCGCACCGGCGGCGGCACTGCACCCGGCTCGGCGGCCAGCGCCTGCAGCATCTCGGTATGCCCAGGGTGGCCGACACCCGCCGCATGCAGGGCCTCCTTGTGCAGCGGTGCCGTGACCAGGCCGGCCGCGCGCCCGGCCTGGATTTCACGCACCGCCGCCTCGATGCACAAGGCCGCTGCTGCGCCAGCTCGAGCATCGATGTGGCCCTGCGGGCAATGCAGCAGGTCTGACGGCAGCCCGCTCGGCTGCCACACAGGCAGGCAATGCGGCGGCACCTGCGCCAGTTCGTCCACCGATTCGAGCTGCGCTACGGGCAGCGTCAGGCCGGCCTGAACCAGTGCGCGGCGCAGCACGCCCACATCCCCCACCAGGCAAAGATCAGCCTGCTGCTCGGCGGCCCAGGCCGCCACGGCGATCTCGGGGCCGATGCCGCAGGCATCGCCCATCGTGATCAGAAGCTTGCGGTTCACTGCGCTCATGCCGGATTGCCGATCTCGATGAACTGCTGGCTCAGGCCGAACTCGGCCGCCAGATGGGCGCCTAGCGCCTGCACACCATATCGCTCGGTGGCGTGATGGCCGGCGGCAATGAAGGCCACGCCCGTCTCGGCCGCCAGATGCGCCTGTGGCTCGGAGATCTCGCCTGTCACGAAAACATCGGCCCCAGCCGCAATGGCCGCTTCGAAATAGCCCTGGGCGCCGCCCGTGCACCAGGCCACGCGCCGCAGCACGCGCCCGTCGCCGGGGGCTAGCAGCGGCTCGCGCGCCAGGCTGCCGCGCAGTTGCGCGGCCAGGCCGTCCAGGCTCAGCCCCTGCGGCAGCGGCGCGGCAAAACCAAGCTCCTGTTCGCCAAAACGTTGGTCCGCCTCCCAGCCCAGCCGGCGTCCGAGCTGCGCGTTGTTGCCCAGCTCGGCATGCGCGTCCAACGGCAGGTGGTAGGCGAACAGATTGATGTCATGCGCCAGCAGGCGCTGCAGCCGCTGCTTCATCCATCCCGTCACCCGCCCGTCCTGGCCGCGCCAGAACAGGCCGTGGTGGACCAGGATGGCATCCGCGCCCGCCTCGATGGCGGCCTCGATCAGGGCCAGGCTCGCAGTGACACCGCAAACCAGATGGCGGATCTCCTCACGCCCCTCGACCTGCAGACCGTTCGGCCCATAATCTTTGAAGCGGTTCACCTCCAGCAACTGGCTGAGATGGTGATCGACGGTGTTGCGATGGAGCATGGCAAGGAGCGACGGTGCGCAGAATTTGGCTGATTTTCTCCCAGGCAGTGACAGTGTTCCTGGCGCTGGGCTTCGTGATCGCCACGCTCAAGCCGCAGTGGCTGGCCCAGTTTCAGGCGCCAGCCCAGATCAGCCTGGCCAGCCATGCGCCCCCCGTCGCGCCTTCGTCCGCTGCTTCCGCTGCCGCCGAGCCCGCGCGCAGCCTGCGAGGCGCGGCCCAGCGCGCATCGCCGGCGGTCGTCAGCATCTCGGCCAGCAAGGCGCCGCGGCGCGCACAGCAGGCCGATGGCTGGCAGCGTTTTCATCGTTTCGGCAACGGTGGCGAAGCGCGGCCGCAGGTCGGCCTGGGCTCGGGCGTGATCGTGTCCCAGCAAGGCTATCTGCTGACCAACGCCCATGTGGTGGCGGGCGCCTCCGAGATCGAGGTGCGGCTCAGCGATGGCCGGCAGGCGCGGGCCGAACTGGTCGGCGCTGATCCCGAGACCGATCTGGCCGTGCTGAAGATCAGCCTGGACAAGCTGCCCGTCATCGCGCTCGGCGCCACGGCCAGCCTGCAGGTGGGCGACTCGGTGCTGGCCATCGGCAACCCCTTCGATGTGGGGCAGACCGTCACCTCGGGCATCGTCAGCGCGCTGGGGCGCAACCAGCTGGGCATCAGCACCTTCGAGAACTTCATCCAGACCGATGCCGCCATCAACCCGGGCAATTCCGGTGGCGCGCTGGTCGATGCCGAGGGTCGCCTGATCGGCATCAACACCGCGATCTATTCGAACAGCGGTGGCAGCCTGGGCATCGGCTTCGCGATCCCCATCGATGCAGCATTGCAGGTGATGCAGGCGCTGCTGAAGGACGGTTTGGTGGCCCGGGGCTGGATCGGCGTGCAGACGCGCGAGCTGACACCCGAGTTCATCGAGGCCTTCAAGCTCAGCGTCAAGGAGGGCGTGCTGATCAGCGCCGTGGTGGTGGATGCGCCGGCGGCCAAGGCCGGCATCAAGCCCGGCGACGTGGTGACACAGGTCGCCAACAAGACGGTGCGCAGCCCGGCCGAGTTGCTGGCCGCCGTGGCGGCCCTCACCCCCAAGAGCCAGGCCGCCGTGGCTGTGCAACGTGGCAGTCAGGCGCTGGTGTTTCAGCTGGCCATCGGCCAGCGCCCGCTACCGCAGGCCGAGGACGATTGAGATGGCTTGACCGCCGCAGCGCTCAGGCCTGCGGCTCGCTGTCCGGCGCCTTCGAGTAGCGCAGGAAGAGGCGCGCCGCCCAGATGCCCAGCTCATAGAGCAGGCACATCGGAATCGCCAGCGCGAGCTGGGACACCACATCCGGCGGCGTGATGATCGCGGCGATCACGAAGGCCAGCACGATGAAGTAGCCACGGAACTCCTTGAGCTTCTCGACCGTGACCAAGCCCATGCGCGCCAGCACCACCACCACAACCGGCACTTCGAAGGCCGCGCCGAAGGCAATGAACATCGACATCACGAAACTCAGGTAAGCCTCGATGTCAGGCGCTGCCGTGATGCTCTTGGGTGCGAAGCTCTGGATGAACTTGAACACCTGGCCGAACACGAAGAAGTAGCAAAAGGCCACGCCGAGCAGGAACAGCAGCGTGCTGGACACCACCAAGGGCGCGACCAGTCGCTTCTCATGCGTGTAGAGGCCCGGCGCCACAAAGGCCCAAACCTGGTACAGCACGATAGGCAGCGCCAGCATGAAGGCCGCCAGCAGCGTGATCTTCAGCGGCACCAGGAAGGGCGAGATGACATTGGTGGCGATCATCGTCGAGCCCTGCGGCAGCTGTGCCACCAGCGGCGAGGCCAGCAGGTCGTAGAGCGCCGAAGGTCCGGGGTAAAGGGCCAGCACGCCAAAGGCGATGCCCACGGCGATGAAGGCCTTCACCAGCCGGTCACGCAGCTCGATCAGGTGCGAGACAAAAGGCTGTTCTGTGCCGGCGAGTTCGTCCTCGTCAGGCTTGCGGGAATCGGTCATTTGATTGGGCGGGGCGGGCGGAACCGGGCCACGCGCGCCGCACCCGACTGGGCATGGCGCCGCACGCCCTGGCGCTGCTTGTACCACTGCGGCACGGCGCTGCGCTTGAGGCGCCAGTTCTTCTTCGGCCTGGCGCTGCCGGGCGGCACGCTCAGGGGCTGCGAATAGCTGCTGTCGCCGTCGTAGGAGGAGCTCAGGCCACCTGTGGCGTCCTGCCAGTTCTGCTCAAAGCTGTCCGTGGTCTGCTTGATCTCATTGTTGACGCTCTGCTCGACATCGCGCGCCGCGTCTTCCATATGAGTCTTCATCTTTTTGAGCTCATCAAGCTCGATGGAGCGGTTGACCTCGGCCTTGACATCGGACACATAGCGTTGCGCCTTGCCCAGCAGATGGCCAACCGTCCGCGCCACGCGCGGCAGGCGCTCGGGACCAATCACGATCAAGGCCACGGCCCCGATCAGGGCCAGCTTGTCGAAACCGAAGTCAATCATGCGGTGGACTCGGCAGCGTCACGGAAAAGGCCGGACCGCAGCATCAAGACTTGGTCTTGGCTTCGACGTCGACGGTGTTGCTGTCGGTCGCCTTGTTGCTGGTGACCTGCTGGGCCGCGCATCTGCGCCACCGTCCTTCATGCCGTCCTTGAAACCCTTGACGGCGCCGCCCAGGTCGGAGCCCATGTTCTTGAGCTTCTTGGTGCCGAAGATCAGCACCACGACCAACAGCACGATGAGCCAATGCCAAATGCTGAACGAACCCATAGTTATCTCCTGCAAACGGAAGTGGGCATTCTAAGTTGCCCGTGTGACAGACGTTCCGCAACGCCAGATTGGCCCGGCGGATGAAAAAACAAGTGCCTGAGGGTGCCTGGCGCTTTGGCCGAGGCTGGGCTTCGAGCGCGCCCACCCGGGCTGAAACGAGCGGTGCCTAGCCTTTCAGCCACGGCCGCGGGCCGCCCATCACATGCATGTGCAAGTGGTAGACCTCCTGCGCCCCGTCGGGACCGGTGTTGATGACGGTCCGGAAGCCGTTGCTCACGCCCAACTCGCGCATCAGGCGCGGCGCCAGCACGGCCATCTGCCCCATCACGCCAGCATGCTCGGGCGCGAGCTCGACCATGCTGGGAATGTGCAGCTTGGGAATCATCAGGATGTGTACCGGTGCCCAGGGGTGGATGTCGTGGAAGGCCAGGATGTGCTCATCCTCGTAAACCTTCTTGGCCGGAATCTGACCGGCGACGATCTTGCAGAAGATGCAGTTGGGGTCTTGACTCATGATGCTCACATTCAGACCGGCATGGCCTTGCCGTCGTTCCAGTTCAGCACGCCCTTGACGATGCGATAGATCACCCAGATCGAGTCAGCGATCAGCACCAGCACGCCGATGCCGACGATGATGAGCAGGACGCCCAGGCAGGCCCACAGCAGGCTCCACCAGAAGGTGCGGATCTGCCAGGTGAAGTGGCTGGCGTAGATCGTGCCCGCCGTGTCTTCACGCTTGATGTAGTTGATGATGACGGCCACGATGGCCGTGAAGCCGGTGAAGGCACTCAGTGCATAGAGGACGTAGGTGATCAGCGTCAGCTGCATGAGACTGGCCAGCCGCTCGGCCGAGATCGGTTGCGCCATCGTAAGTCCGTCATTGAAATCAGTCATCTCATTCCTCCTTGGCTTGTGTCCCTGCGTCGCCGCCGCGCTGTGCAAACTCAACCAGCCCCGACAAGCCCTCGCGCCGCGCCAATTCCGCCAGCACGTCCTCGGGTTTCAGGCCGAACTGGGCCAGCGCGATCATCGAGTGAAACCACAGGTCGGCCGTCTCGTAGACGATCTTCTGCGCGTCAGCGTCCTTGGCGGCCATCACCAGCTCGGTCGCCTCCTCACCCACCTTCTTCAGGATCGCGTCGGTGCCCTTGCCGAAAAGCTTGGCCACATAGCTGCCGGCCGGGTCGCCGCCATTGGCGGGCTTGCGCGACTCGATCACGGCAGCCACACGGGCCAGCACATCCCGGCTGTCGATCTGGCTGCTGCTCATTTGTAGATGCTCTCAGGGTCTTTCAGGACCGGCTCCACCGTCTGCCAGCTGCCGTTCTCAAAGCGTTGGTAGAAGCAGCTGTGGCGGCCCGTGTGGCAGGCGATGCCCGGCTCATGCCCTTGCTGGGTGATCTTCAGCAGCAGCACGTCGTTGTCGCAATCCAGACGCATCTCGTGCACGATCTGCAGATGGCCGGATTCCTCGCCTTTGTGCCACAGCTTGTTGCGCGAGCGGCTCCAGTACACCGCCTGACCCAGCTCGGCCGTACGCGCCAGCGCCTCGCGGTTCATCCACGCGAACATCAGCACGTCGCCGCTATCGCGTTCCTGCGCGATCACCGGCACCAAGCCGTCGCGGTCCCATTTGATCTGATCAAGCCATTGCATGCCAGCAGTGTACGGGTCAGCCGACATGGGTGCCCCCGACAAAGCCGCGCTCGGCCGCAAACCACTGCAGCACCGGAATCGTTCCAGGCAGCACCGGCTGCTGCTGCACAGGCAAGGTCTCCCAGGCCATCTGCTGGCGCTCGCGCATCTCGAACTCGCCCGTCCATTCGTAGACCTTGCAGAAGTGCAGGCGTACGCGGGCATGCGGGTAGTCCATCAGCTCGACCTTCCAGGGGTGCGCCGCGCCGATCGTGATGCCCAGCTCTTCCTGCAACTCACGCTTCAGGGCCTGCTCCACCGTCTCGCCCGCTTCCAGCTTGCCGCCCGGGAACTCCCAATAGCCCGCGAACACCTTTCCTGCAGGCCGCGAAGTCAGCAGAAAGCGCCCTTCCCGGCCTTGCGCATCACGCTCGACCAGCACGCCCACCGCCACGTCCACCGGCACGCGCTCTTGTACGGCCTCAGGCATGGTCCAGACCCTCGGGCGCATCGCCATGGATGGTGTTGGCCGGCAGCGCCTCGGCCTGGCTGCGACCGGCCAGATCGCGCGCGAACTGGAAGGCCACGCGCCCCGAGCGTGAGCCGCGCTCCAGCGCCCACACCAGCGACGGCTGCCGGGACGCAGCGATCTGCGCCTCGTCCAGCCCGTAATAACGCAGCCATTGCGCGCAGATTCCCAGATACTCCTGCTGGCTGAAGGGATAGAAACTCACCCACAGGCCGAAGCGCTCCGAGAGCGACACCTTCTCCTCGATCGCCTCACCCGGGTGCAGCTCGCCGTTCTCATCCATCTTGGCGGCGAGGTTGTCCTTCATCTGCTCGGGCAGCAGGTGTCGGCGGTTGCTGGTGGCGTAGATCAGCAGGTTGTCGCTGGCCGCGGCCACCGAGCCATCCAGCATGGACTTCAGCGCCTTGTAGCCGAGCTCGCCCTCATCAAAGGACAGGTCATCGCAGAAGATCACGAAACGCTCGGGCCGCTCGCTGACCAGATCCACCAGATCGGGCAGGTCGACCAGATCGCCCTTGTCGACCTCGATCAGGCGCAGGCCCTGCGGTGCGAATTCATTCAGGCAGGCCTTGATCAACGAGCTCTTGCCGGTGCCGCGCGCGCCGGTCAGCAGCACATTGTTGGCCGGGCGGCCCGCCACGAACTGCTCGGTATTGCGCAGCAGCTTTTCCTTCTGGGGCTCGACCTCCTTCAGGTCCTGCAGCCGGATAGGGGAGACATGGCGCACCGGCTCCAGCAGCAGGCGGCCGGCGCGGCGGCGCGCACGAAACGCCACCGACGCCGACCAGTCGGGGGCTGCCAGCGGCTGCGGCAGCACGGATTCGAGTCGGGTGAGCAGCGCCTCGGCGCGTTCGATCAGATGTTCAAGGGCAGACATGCCCGCAGTCTAAAAGACCGAGGCGGCGTCAGACCGACAGCATGCGCAAAGCAGCTTCCAGCTGTTCGCTGGGCAGACGCTTGAAGCCCGAGCGGGCATAGCGCTGCAGCCGCCCCAGGATGAAGCACACCATCACCGAGGCTTGCGCATTGGCCTCGACCGTGGGCGTGGTGGAGCCGCGCGCTTCGGCGGCCGTGCGCAGCGACTGGCGCAGCGCCGACTCGATGCGGTCGAAGAACTGATTCATCCGCGTGGTCAGGCGTTCGTTCTCGAACACCAGCGCATCACCCACCATCACACGCGTCATGCCAGGGTTGCGTTCGCCGAACTGCAGCACCACCGCCACGATGCGCTGGGCCTGCGCCATGCCGGAAGGCTCGCGCTCGGCAATCTGCTTGAGCAGCGTGAAGACGCTGCTCTCGATGAACTCGATCAGGCCCTCGAACATCTGGGCCTTGCTGGCGAAGTGCCGGTACAGCGCCGCCTCGCTGACTTCCAGCTTGGCAGCCAGCGCGGCGGTCGTGACGCGCTCGCTGCCCGGCTGCTCCAGCATGGTGGCCAGGGTCTGCAGGATCTGCACACGCCGCTCACCGGGCCGTGGACGCTTGCGCGGCGCCTGAGGGCTGGCTGCCGTGGCGTCGGGCTCGGAGTCCGTCAGATCGGAGGGGGAGGCGTGCATCGGTGGCGCGAAGCTGGAAGTCTGCGGCGATTCTGGCACAGGGCAATGACAGCCTGGAGCGCCGCCACCCGAGCACTCAGTCGCGCAACCAACCCAGGCGGCGGGCTTCGTAGATGGCTTCAACCTTGGAGCGCACCTGCAGCTTGCGATAGATGCGCTTCACGTAAGTCATCACCGTGTGCGGCGACACCTGCATGAACTGCGCGATCTCATCGAAGGTGAAGCCTTTGGCGGCCAGATGCAAAACGCGCGATTCCTGCTCGGACAAGGCCACCGCCGATTCATCCTCGACCAGCGGCGCACTCCCAGAGCCGCCCTGCCCGGCGCCAGGCGCCAGGCGCATCAGCAGGCGGCGCGCAATCAGAGGGCTGATCGGGCTGCCGCCATTGCGCAAAGCCCGCAACTGGCCAGCCAGATCCAGCGCCAAGGAATCTTTCAACAGATAGCCCGTGGCGCCGGCCTCGATGCTGGACAGCACATGCTGCTCATCCCCGAACACTGAAATCACCATCACATCGCATTGCGGGCGCGTCTGCGCCGCGTGCCGGATCAGCTCGATGCCGCTGCCGCCTGGCAGATCCAGGTCGACCAGCAGCACATCGGGCTGGGTCTGGTCGAACATCTTTCGTCCCTGGGGCAGATCGGGCGCAATGCCGAGCAACTTGATATCGGGAACACTGCTCAGGGCCAGGGTAAAGGCATCTCGAAATCGGATCTGGTCTTCGACAATCAGTACTGAGAAATCGGGCATAGGTCAACTGGCCATGGACGCGGGGCCATTCTGCTTGCGTGCCGCGTGCACAACAAGCCGCGTAGACCCGAAGTCTCCGAACTGTGGCGCCGACACCCTTGCCAGACTCAGCCCAGCGGCCGCCGCAAAAGCTCGGCCAGCCCGTGTACACGTCGATCGACATAGGCGGGGCGGCGTCCCAGTCGGGCATCCACACCCGCGCTGCGGCTGGCCTGGCGAACCCAGCGCTGCACCCAGATGGTGCGCATCCCCACGGCGCGTGCCGACTTTTGATGCATCAGCGTGTCCTCCACCAGCACGCAGCGGCCTGGCTGCACCTTCAGCTGCGCGGCCAGCCAGCGCAGCATGCGGGCATCCGGCTTGGGGCGGTGCCGGCCGAACATGCGCATCTGCTCAAAGCCGATCACCGCCTCGAACTCATGCAACAGGCCCAGCTGGCCGAGCACCCGCAAGGCGTAAGCCAGCGGCGCATTGGTCAACACGAACTTGCGTCCCGGCAGCCGCCGCAGCGCGGCAAGATCATGGGCATGGCCGTGAAGGCTGTCCTCCAGACCGGGCAAGCGGTGAGTCTCGGCCAGGAAGTGATGAACGTCCACCCCGTGGTGGCGATTCAGGCCCAGCAAGGTGGCACCATAGCGATGCCAGTAACGCGTCCGAAGCGCGTCCGCCTCGGCACGCGCCAGGCCCAGATGCTCGACGATGTAGTCGCTCATCGACACATTCAGCGCCTTGAAGGCGTGATGCGAGGCGTTGTGCAGCGTGTTGTCGAGGTCGAACAGCCAGACATTGGACTGCGCGCGGCGAGGCATCATGCAGCCCTCCGCTCACGCCGGGCATCCCTTCGACCCAGCGCGACGATGCCAGCCAGCAGCAGTGCCGCACCCACCCACTGACTTGCGGAGAGTTGCTCACCCAGCAGCACCGCAGCCAGCAACACGGCCGTCAGCGGTTCGGTGAGCGTCGCCACGGTCAGCGCCGTCGGGCTCAGGCGTGCGGCACCCCAGCTGAATGCAAGCAGGGCCAGAGCCGCCGTCGCCAATCCCAGGTAGAGCAGCCAAGCCTCGGGTGGCACCTGAGAAGGCCAATCCAGTGGCACAAAGAAGCCGGACAGTCCCATCACTGCGGCAGCCACAACCGTCAGGCCCATAGTCGCCGGTCCGGCCCCCACGCTCGACGACAGCGGACCGCTGACCAGCGAGAAAACCGAATACAGCAGAGCCGAAGCCACAGAAAACGCCACACCCCAAAGCAGTGTGTCAGCGTCAACCGGTCCGCCGGCGCCGCCATGACGCCAGACCAGCAGCACCGTGCCAGCCAGAGCTCCGGCCAGCGTCACGAGCAGCATCAAATCCAGTCGCTCGCGGCCGCGCAGCACCGTCCACAGCGTGACGAGCACGGGCGGCAGACACAAGGCGATCAAGGTGGGGATCGCCGCACCGAGTCTGGCGATGCCCCAGAACCAGCACAGCACATACAAGGCCATGCAACTGCCGGCGCCCAGCACAGCCCAGCGACGCGACCACAGTGACTCCAGAGGGACAGCACGGCCAAAGAGCACCACGAGCAGTGCAGCACCGATGAAAAACCGCCAAAAGGAAATGCTCTCCGGACTCAGCCCGAAACGCGCAATCAACAGATTCACCACCAGTGCACCGGTACCCCACAGGAAGGCCGCACCACAAGTGGCCGCCATCGCCTGAGCGGTCGTGGCGCTGGCTTGCTTCTGCGCGTGCACGGCGACCCGCGCCTCAATGAGACCGGATCATCGTGCCGTAGGCCTGATCCGAGAGGATCTCCAGCAACATGGCGTGCGGCACCCGGCCGTCGATGATGTGCACCGCGTTGACCCCGCTCTTGGCGGCGTCGATGGCCCCGGCAATCTTGGGAATCATGCCGCCGCTGATGGTGCCGTCGGCCACCAGTTCGTCAATGCGGCGCGGCGTCAGCTCGGTCAGCAACTGGCCGTCCTTGTCCAGCACGCCGCGGATATTGGTCAGCATCAGCAGCTTTTCGGCGCGCAGCACCGTGGCCAGCTTGGCCGCCACCACATCGGCATTGATGTTGTAGCTCTCGTTGTTCTCGCCAAAGCCGATCGGGCTGACGACCGGGATGAACTGGTCGTCCTGCAGGGCTTTCACGACGCTCGGGTCGATGGAGACGATATCGCCCACCTGGCCGATGTCGTGCTCCTTGCTGGGGTCATCCTTGTCCTGCACCTTGAGCTTCTTGGCGCGGATCATGCCGCCGTCGCGGCCGGTCAAACCCACCGCTTTGCCGCCCGCGGCATTGATCAGGCCCACCACATCCTGCTGCACCTCGCCGGCCAGCACCCACTCGACCACGTCCATGGTCTCGGCGTCGGTGACGCGCATGCCCTGGATGAACTCGCCCTTCTTGCCCAGCTTGCTGAGCAGGCCCTCGATCTGCGGGCCGCCGCCGTGCACCACCACCGGGTTCAGGCCCACCAGCTTGAGCAGCACCACATCCTCGGCAAAGTCCTTTTGCAGCTCCGGGTCCGTCATCGCATTGCCGCCGTACTTGATGACGATGGTCTTGCCGTGGAACTTGCGGATGTAGGGCAGCGCCTGCGACAGGATCTCGGCTTTGTCGCGCGGCGCGATGTGCGACACGTCGGTGCTGAGGGTGGACTGGGCGGCAGCAGGAGGCTCGTTCTTCATGACTGGCAGTCTGGAGGAGGATGTGATGAATCAAATGCTGATCGATTGTAGGGCGGGAGCACGCGCCAGCGCCCTCGGCGCCCGCGCGACAATGAGCCCATGCAAGTCAGCTCCTACCTGAAGCTCTCGGTGGCCGTCGCGCTCGCGACGATCGCACTGAAAACGGCGGCCTGGTGGTGGACGGGTTCGGTCAGCCTGCTGTCCGACGCGCTGGAGTCCCTGGTCAACCTGGCCGGCGCGATGTTTGCGCTGGCCATGGTCACCATCGCCGCCCGACCGCCCGACGAGGACCATCCCTACGGGCACCACAAGGCCGAGTACTTCTCCAGCGGCTTCGAGGGCGTGCTGATCTTCGCCGCGGCCATCGCCATCATCTGGGCCGCCGTCCATCGCTTCATGGACCCGCAGCCGGTCGAGTCATTGGGCATCGGCATGGCGCTGTCCATCATCAGCTCGGCACTCAACGGCGGTCTGGCCTGGGCCATGCTGAAGAAAGCGCGCGAGCACCGCTCGGCGGCACTGGAGGCCGATGCCCGCCACCTGTTCACCGATGTCTGGACCTCGGCCGGCGTGGTGGCTGGCCTGGTCGGCGTGATGCTGACCGGCTGGCTGTGGCTGGACCCGCTGCTGGCCATCCTGGTGGCGCTCAACATCCTGCGCGAGGGCTATCACCTGATGCATGCCGCCTCACAAGGCCTGATGGACCAGGCCCTGGACGAGGACTCGCAGGCTTCGATCAAGCAGGTGCTCGACGAGTACAGGCACCAGACCATACGCTTCGACCATGTCAGCACCCGCGTCGCCGGCCAGCGCCGTTATGTGGACCTGCACATGCACATGCCGCCGGACTGGAGCCTGGGCCGTGCCGCGGCAGTGCGCGGCGCCGTGGAGCAAGCCTTGATGAGCGCCGTGCCAGGCCTGCGCGCCAGCATTCAGCTGCTGCCGATGGATGTCGAAGCGCACTTCGACGACCCGAAGGATCCGCTGTGATCGGCCTGCTGCAACGCGTCAGGCAGGCCCGCGTCGAGGTCGCCGGCCAGATCGTCGGCCAGATCGGCCCGGGCCTGCTGCTGCTGGTCTGCGCCGAGCCCGCTGACAGCGAGGCCCAGGCCGACAAGCTGCTGAGCAAGATCCTGAAGCTGCGCATCTTCAGCGACGAGGCTGGCAAGATGAACCGCAGCCTGCAGGACATCAGCGGCGGCCTCTTGATCGTCTCGCAGTTCACACTGGCGGCCGATGTCAGCGGCGGCAACCGCCCCAGCTTCAGCGGCGCGGCGCCGGCCGAGCAAGGCCGCAGGCTGTACGACTACCTGCTGCAGCGCGCCCGCGAGCAGCATCCCCAGGTCGGGGCCGGCCAGTTCGGCGCCGACATGCAGGTCAGCCTGGTCAATGACGGCCCGGTGACCATCCCCCTCCGTATCGATTGAGACCGAGGAGCCCGCCATGAGTTCGATGATCCGCTATGCCACCCTGGGCAGCAACGACCGCCTGCGCGCCAAGGCCTTCTATGACCAGGTGCTGGCGCCGCTGGGGCTCAAGGCCCTGCATGTCGACGCGAACTTTGTGGGCTATGGCCCGGCCAGCGGTGACGGCCCGTCCCAGCTCTACCTGTGCCAGCCCTTCAACGGCGAGGCGGCCAGCTTCGGCAACGGCACGATGCTGGCGCTCAATGCCGGCACGCGGGCGGCCGTGGACCAAGCACATGCCGCGGCGCTCGCGGCGGGCGGCCAGAACGAAGGTGCACCGGGCCTGCGCGACTATGCGCCGAACTTCTATGCGGCCTACTTCCGCGATCTGGACGGCAACAAGCTGGCCCTGGTCTGCACGGCCCAGGACTGAACCATGAGCAAGCGCATCACACTGATCGACCGCACCGACGGCCTTGAGCCCAGCCTGGACCAGCCGCGCGTGGAGCGCCGGGTCCAAGGCGCCCCCTGGCGCAAGACCTGGCTGCTGCACGAGGCCGGGCCGATGAGCGCCGGTGTGTGGGAATGCGAAGTCGGCCGCTGGCGCATCGTCTTCCCGCCCACCGAGCAGGAGTACTTCTTCATCCTGTCGGGCCTGGCGCGGCTGCATGGGCCCGAGGGCGTGATCACCGATGTCGGACCCGGCCAGGCCGCGGTCATCCCGCCCGGCTTCGAAGGCGAGTTCGAGGTGGTCGAGCCGGTGCGCAAGCACTTTGTGGTGGTAGAGGTCTGAAACGACGAAGCCCGCCGGGTGGCGGCTTCTTTCAGGCCTGGCTGCTAGCCAGGCAGTCAATCACCTTGCAGGCCGCGTCCTCGCAGAGCTCGGACCCCTCCTGAGGCGAGAACGCCTGAGCAGTCAGGCCTTCTGTCCTCAGTCGGCCTTGCAGGCCGCGCCTGACATGCGAGACATGTCAGGCCCCTCCTGAGGCGTCGGACAGGCCGCAGTGGCCTGTCCTCGGTCCTCAGTCGGCATATTGCCCTGCGGCCTTGATGACGGGGCCCCACTTGTTGATCTCGGCTTCGACGAACTTCTTGTGTTCGGCGCCGTTGATGCGAGCATCGGTCACCACCACCGCGCCCAGCGCTTCCTGGCGCTTGATGAACTCAGGATCGCGGATCGCGGTGCGCAGCGCCGTCGAGATCTTGTCGACCACCGCCTTCGGCGTGTTCTTCGGCGCATAGACACCGTGCCAGATCGACACGTTGAAGCCCTTCAAGCCCACCTCGTCCAGCGTCGGCAGCTTGGCCAGGGCCGGAGTCGTCAGGCGCTTGCTGGTCGTCACCGCATAGGCCTTGACCTTGCCGCCCTCGATCTGGCTGGTGGTGTTGGTGGTCTGGTCGCACATCAGGTCGACCTGCCCACCCATCAGATCGGTCATCGCCGGGCCGGTGCCCTTGTACGGCACGGTGGTCATGTCGATCTTCAGCGCACTCTGGAACAGCAGGCCGCACAGATGCGAGGCTGCGCCCAGACCAGCATTGGCCAGATTGATCTTGCCCTTGTTGGCCTCCAGCCACTTGACCAGTTCCGGATAGCTGTTGGCCGGCAGGCCAGGCTTGCCGATCAGCGTCATCGGCACCTCGTTGACCATGCCCAGGTACTCGAAGTCGTCCAGGGTCTTGTACTGCAGATTGCGGTACAGGGCCGGCGAGGTCGCCATGCCGATGTGATGCAGCAGCACGGTGTAGCCGTCCGGCGCGGCCTTGGCCACCTTGGTAGCACCCAGCGTGCCGCCGGCACCGCCGACGTTCTCGATCACGATGGTGGCGCCCAGCGGCTTGCGCAGCGACTCGGCCAGATCGCGCGCCACCTTGTCGGTGGGTCCACCGGCGGCAAAGGGCACGACGATGGTGACCGGCTTATCCGGATATTCGGCCAGAGCTGCCCCTGCGGTCAGGGAGGCCAGGCTCAGCAGCAGTAGCTTCTTTTTCATCGTTGTCTTCCTCGCACGTGGTGGGTTGGTCTGTGGAATCACAGCCGGATGCTAGATGTGCAATAAGCCCGGAACGTTTCGGAAACTACGTAAACCCCTGTGGCAAGAAGGCTTCTTTGTCACCCCTGCAACAGTCAGACCGACTGTCCGGCGCAAAGATCCGCCAGGCAGAAAACGACAACAAAACGGAGACAAGCAATGAGCACATGGAGACAAGCGTTGGGCGCTTCGGTGGGACGCCGGCTGGGCCTGAGTTTCGCGATGCTGCTGGGCCTGCTGCTGCTGATGGCGGCGCTGGGCGCAAGCCAGCTGCACACACTGGGCCAGCGGCTGCAGCAGGTGGTGGAGGTCAACAACGCCAAGAGCACGCTGGGCAATGCGATGCTGCACAGCATCAATGCCATGGCGGTCCAGGCCCGCAGCCTCACGCTGCTGACCGACCCGCAGGAAATTGCCGCCGAGCTCAAGCAGTTCGAGGCGGCACGGGCCAGCTACCAGAAGGACGAGAGTGCGCTGGCTGCCCTGATCGGCGACACCCGGGACGAAGCCGAGCGCAAGCAGTTGGCCGACATCCAGGCCAGCGCCAGCAAGACGCTGCCGCTGATCCAGAAGGCTGCCAAGGAAGGCAGCGAAGGCTCCAATATCGATGCCACGATGACGCTGACCTCGGCCGTCAAGCCGGCCGAAACGCTGTGGCGCCAGCAGGTCTCCGCCTTTGCCGCAGCCCAGGACAAGGCCAGCCGCGCCCAGGCCGAAGACATGCTGGCTGACATCCGCAGCGACCTGTGGATGATGGCTCTGCTGACGCTGCTGGCCATCAGCCTCGGCGCCTTGCTGGCCAGGGCCATCACGCGCAGCATCACCCGGCCGGTGAACCGCGCCATCGTCGTGGCGGGCCGCATCGCCCAGGGCGACCTGAGCTCCAGCTTCGTGCCCGAAGGCGATGACGAACTCGGCCGCCTGCTGGCCGGCCTGGCCGCGATGCAGGACAAGCTGCGCGCCCTGGTGGGCGACATCCGCAGCGCTGCCGACTCGATCCAGACCGCCAGCGCCGAAGTGGCCACCGGCAATCAGGACCTGTCGATGCGCACCGAACAGGCCGCCAGCAGTCTGCAGCAGACCGCCTCATCGATGGAAGAGCTGACCGGCGGCGTCAACCAGTCGGCCGACGCCGCGGCGCAAGCCAACCAGCTGGCCGGCTCAGCCGCCAGCGTGGCCGCGCGTGGCGGTCAGGTGGTGGCCCAGGTGGTGTCGACCATGGACCAGATCAAGAGCAGCTCGGCCGCATCGGCGACATCATCGGCGTGATCGACGGCATTGCCTTCCAGACCAATATCCTGGCGCTGAACGCCGCGGTCGAGGCGGCGCGTGCTGGCGAACAGGGGCGCGGCTTCGCGGTCGTGGCCGCCGAGGTGCGCTCGCTGGCCGGGCGCAGCGCCGAGGCCGCCAAGGAGATCAAGCAGCTGGTGGGCCGCAGCGTCGAGACGGTGGATGGCGGTGCCCGCCTTGTCGACGAGGCCGGCAGCACGATGCAGGAGATCGTCTCCAGCGTGCAGCGCGTGGCCGACATCATTGCCGAGGTCTCGGCCGGTGCGCGCGAGCAAGGCAGCGGCATCGGCCAGATCAACCAGGCCGTGTCGCAGCTGGATCAGATGACGCAGCAGAACGCCGCGCTGGTGGAAGAATCCACCGCCGCCGCCGAGCAGTTGCGCGAGCAGGCGCAGCGCCTGGGCGGCTTGGTCGCTGCATTCACGCTGGACCGCAGCCAGCGCTGAAGCAGGACCGCAGGCCATAGGCCGAGGACTTCCCTCAGCGAGCCGCTGTCAGGCTAGGGAAGCTCTGCAGAAAGCGGCGCGAGGCCGGGTCGTGCGGATCGGGATGGGATGCAAGGCGCAGTTTGCTGCCAATAGCCGTAGCTATTGGCGAGAACTGCAACACCGCAGCCCGCCCGAGTCCGCGCGATCACGGACCGCGTTGATTTGTGCAGAGCTTCCCTAGGCGGCCGGCGCACAGGAACCGGAACGTACTTCCTGTACGTGAGGATTCCGAGCACCGGCCAACGACGCATGGCGGCGGCGCAGCGGGGAAGCTCTTTCAGTCGAATTTGCGGAGGTCTTCGACGACACGCCCATCGTTCGGCAAGCTGCCGGGTGTGAGCAGCACCACCTCGCCGCGCAGCTTGGTCACGTCGCGGATCGCGCCGGCCACCTTGTCGGCCAGGCCCTCGGGCTGGGCACTGACTTCGAGCTTGAGCGTCATGCGGTCGTTGGCCATCTCGCCTTCGACCACCAGGCGGGCACGCAGCGCCTCGGGGAAGCGCTTCGCGATCTCGGCCACCTGCTTGGCGTGCACGAACATGCCGCGCACCTTGGCGCTCTGGTCGGCGCGGCCCATCCAGCCTTTGATCCGGCCGTTGCTGCGGCCGCTTGGGCAGGCGCCAGGCAGCATGGCCGACAGGTCTCCGGTGCCAAAACGGATCAGCGGGTAGTCGGGATTCAGCGTGGTGACCACCAGCTCGCCCACCTCGCCTTCGGCCACCGGTTCGCCGCTGCCGGGGCGCACGATCTCGACGATCACGCCTTCATCGATCACCAGGCCCTCACGCGCCGCGGTCTCGTAGGCGATCAGGCCCACATCGGCGGTGGCATAGGCCTGATAGCCCGTAACGCCGCGCTCGGCCAGCCAGTCGCGCAGCGCCGCAGGAAAGGCCTCGCCGCTGACCAGGGCCTTCTTGATCGACAGGGCTTGCCCCGCTTCGGCGGCCTTGTCGACCAGGATCTTCAGAAAGCTGGGCGTGCCGGCATAGCCGCTGGGGCGCAGCTCGGCGATGGCCTGCAGCTGCAGCTCGGTATTGCCGACGCCGCCCGGAAACACCGTGCAGCCGATCGCATGCGCGCCGGTTTCCATCATCGAGCCGGCCGGCGTCAGGTGGTAGGAGAAGCTGTTGTGGATCAGCTCACCGGCGGCGAAGCCGGCGGCATGCATCGCACGCGCCACGCGCCAGTAGTCCGGCGCGCGGCCCTCGGGTTCGTAGATCGTGCCGGGCGACTGAAACACACGCCGCGCCGCGCCCCAGCCGATGGCCGAGAAGCCGCCGAAAGGGCTAACGGCACGCTGCTGCTGTTGACGCTCCAGCAGCTCGCTCTTGCGCGTCACCGGCAGGCGGGCCAGGGCCGCGCGTGAATCGATGCTGGCGGCGTCAACGCCGGCCAGCAGTTCGGCGAAGGCAGGCGCATGGCGCTGCGCATGCGCGATCTGGCCCGGCAGGGCCTGCAGCAGCGCACGCTCGCGCTCAGGCGGATCCCGGGTCTCCAGGGCGTCGTAGAAAGCAGCGCTCATGTCATCAGTCTTCCGTCGTCCAGCGCGCCAGGCGCTTCTTGATCTCGTCCTGCAGCCGTCGCACGTCGGCGCTGCTCTTGCAGGTCCAGCTGTCCCATTCCGGTCGCTGCGCCGGGCGCTTGGCGAGCCTGGCGCTCAACTGCGCGCCATCGATGCCCAGCTCCAGCACGTCCTGCCCTCTCAGCATGAAGCTGCGGCCGCTGTCACGCTCAGCCAGCTGGCGCAAGTCGCGCAGATCGCGTTTCAGCTTCAGCAGTGCCTCATCCGGCTTGAACGCGGGCAAGGCAAAGAAGTCGTTGGCATCACTCATCGCTGGGCATAGACATGAACGGAACGCTCGGCCGAAGGGCTCAGGCCAACCAGCGCTTGCGGCGCTTGTAGCTCTTCACGTCCTTGAAGCTCTTGCGGTCGCCGCCGCCCATGCCGAGGTAGAACTCCTTGACGTCCTCGTTCTCGCGCAGGGACTTGGCCTCGCCGTCCATCACGACGCGGCCGTTCTCCAGGATGTAGCCGTAGTCCGAGTAACGCAGCGCCATATTGGTGTTCTGCTCGGCCAGCAGGAAGGTGGTGCCTTCCTTGGCGTTCAGGTCCTTGACGATCTCGAACACCTCTTCAACGATCTGCGGCGCCAGGCCCATCGAGGGCTCGTCCAGCAGCACCATCTTCGGGTTGGCCATCAGCGCGCGGCCGATGGCGCACATCTGCTGCTCGCCGCCCGAGGTGTAGGCGGCCTGTGATGTGCGCCGCGTCTTCAGGCGCGGGAAGTAGTTGTAGACCTTCTCCAGCGTCTCGGCCACCGCCGCCTTGCCGTCCTTGCGGGTGTAGGCGCCGGTCATCAGGTTGTCCTCGATGCTGAGGTGAGCGAAGCAGTGCCGGCCCTCCATCACCTGGATCACGCCGCGGTTCACCATCTCCGAGGTGCTCAACTGCTCGATGCGCTCGCCGCGCAGCTCGATCGAGCCCTTGGTGACCTCGCCGCGCTCACCCGCCAGCAGATTGCTGACGGCACGCAAGGTGGTGGTCTTGCCGGCACCGTTACCGCCCAGCAGCGCGACGATGCCGCCCTCCTTGACCTGCAGGGACACGCCCTTGAGCACTAGGATCACATGGTTGTAGATGACCTCGATGCCGTTGACGTTCAGAAGAATATTGCTCATGGTCTAAAGCCTCGTTGACTCGATACAGCACCGCGCGCGGCGCTGTATCGAAGGCTCCGCAAGGAGCCCCCTCGCCTCGGGCGAGGGTAGGGAGTGGTGTCAGCCCCCTCCCTCTCGGAGGGAGGGGATGGGGAGGGAGCAGCTCACACAGGACTCGGCGCAGCCGGTCCTGAGGCGCTGCGCGCCTCAGGACTGGCAGTCAGCCGGCGTGCGACGGGTCAGCTTCTTCTCGTTGGCGTACTTCTCAGCCGAAGCCTTGACCATCGGCTTGATGATCTGCTCGTCGGCCTGCAGCCAGTCGGAAGCCCAGACGAACTTGCTGCCGTCCCAGGTGTGCACCCGCGCCCAGTTGGCGCCCAGGTGGTCAGCACAGCTGGTGGAAATCGGCCGCATCACGCCCTTGAAGCCCAGTCCGTCCAGCTTGGCCTGCGTGAGGTTGAGGTTCTCGTAACCCCAGCGCGCCTGCTCGCCCGACATGACCTTGCCCTTGCCGAAACGCTCCTGCGCCGCACGCACGCCTTCGGTGGCCAGCATCGCGCCGACCACGCCGCGCATGTACAGCACGCTGCCGACGTCATCCTTCGGACCGGCGCCCTCGCCCTTGGCATAGACCTTGTCGAGGATTTCCTTGACGACGGCAGCGCCCGGCTCGGCGCCGTGCTGCATCATCACCGCGCTATAGCCCTTGGCGGCCGCGCCGACGTCCTTCAGGTCCGGCTCGGCGCCCGACCACCAGGTGCCGAACATCTTCTCGCGCGGATAGCCGGTGGCGATGGCCTCCTTGATGGCGGTCGGCGTCATCACGCCCCAGGTCTGCATCACGACGAAGTCAGGACGCTGCTGGCGCACCTGCAGCCAGATGGCCTTCTGCTCGACGCCAGGTGCGGGCACCGGCAGCAGCTGCAGCTCAAAGCCGTGCATCTTGGAGCGCTCCTGCACGATGGGCAGCAGCTCCTTGCCGAAGGCGCTGTCGTGGTAGACGACGGCGATCTTCTTGCCCTTGAGCTTGTCCCAGCCGCCTTCCTTCTTGGCGATGTGCTGCAGCACCACATCACCGGCCACCCAGTAGTGGCCGATCAGCGGGAAGTTCCAGCGGAAGATGCCGCCATCAGCGGTGTCGCTGCGGCCATAGCCCGAGGTGATCAGCGGAATCTTGTCGGCCGGCACCTTGTCGGTCAGCGCGAAAGTGATGCCGGTGGACAGCGGCTGAAACACCGTGGCGCCGCCATGCTTGCCCTTCAGGCGCTCGTAGCACTCGACGCCGCGGTCGGTCGCATACGCGGTCTCGCACTCTTCCACCAGGGTCTTGACGCCGTTGATGCCGCCGCGGGCATTCACCAGCTTCATGTAGTCGTTGTGGCCGTTGGCCCAGGGCGTGGCGTTCGGCGCCACCGGGCCGGTGCGGCCGGACAGCACCGGGAAGAACTGCACCTTGTCCTGTGCGGCTGCCGGCATTGCCACCAGCGAGGCCAGTCCGGCTGCGGCCATCGAGGCGGCCATCGCGAGCTGCTTGAGTTTCATGCGTGTCTCCTAGGAATGTGCACTCTGCGGTGCGGGGTTGAATGGTGACGCTGGGGAAAAGACTTCAGTGCGGGAAGGGCCACAGGCGCAGTTTTTCCTTGCCGATGGACCACAGGCGCGCCAGGCCGTGCGGCTCGACGATCAGGAAGAACACGATCAGGCCGCCGAAGATCATCAGCTCGGTGTGCGCAATCAGCGCGGTGCCGATATTCAGGCCGAGCAGATCGCCCAGCAGCGGCAGCACCTGGTTCAGGAAGATCGGCAGCACCACGATGAAGGCGGCGCCGAAGAAGCTGCCCATGATGGAACCCAGGCCGCCGATGATGACCATGAAGAGCAGCTGGAAGCTGCGGTCGATCGAGAAGGCGGCCGGCTCCCACGAGCCCAGGTGCACGAAGCCCCACAGCGCGCCGGCCACGCCGACGATGAAGCTGCTCACCGCGAAGGCGGTCAGCTTGGCGTAGACCGGGCGGATGCCGATCACCGAAGCCGCCACGTCCATATCGCGCATCGCCATCCACTCGCGGCCGATATGGCTGCGCACCAGGTTCTTGGCCAGCCACGCGAACACCACGACGAAGCCCAGGCAGAACAGATACTTGGCCACCGGGCTGTCGATCGGATAGCCGGCCAGCTTCAGGTCGGCCACGCTGACCGTGCCCGAGGTGGAGTAGTTGGTGAACCACTGCACGCGCAGGAAAGCCCAGTCGACGAAGAACTGCGCCGCCAGCGTGGCCACTGCGAGATACAAGCCCTTGATACGCAGCGAGGGAATGCCGAAGAAGATCCCCACCACCGTGGCGCACACGCCGCCCAGCAGGATGGCCGCGATCACCGGCATGCCGTCGACCCGCACCAGGAAGTTGTAGGCCGCATAGGCGCCCACCGCCATGAAGGCGCCGGTGCCCAGCGAGATCTGGCCGCAGTAGCCCACCAGGATGTTCAGGCCCAGCGCCGCGAGCGCCAGGATCAGGAAGGGAATCAGGATGGCGCGAAACGCGTATTCATCCGCCAGCAGCGGCACGCCGACCACCGCGAACAGCAGCAGCAGCGCGATGCCGATGCGGTCCTGCACGATGGGGAAGATCTGTTGATCGGCCGGGTAGGAGGTCTTGAACTGGCCGTTCTCACGGTAGAGCATGGTTTGTCTCTCTTCAGATGTTCTTTGGGCTTCGATCCACTGCGCCAGCGTCAGACGCGGTCAATGATCTTCTCCCCGAACAGGCCCTGCGGGCGAACCAGCAGCACGAACAGCACCAGCACATAGCCGAACCAGATTTCGATGCCGCCGCCCAGCATTGGGCCGATATAGACCTCGGACAGCTTTTCGCCGACACCGATCACCAGGCCGCCGATGATGGCGCCCGGCACCGAGGTCAGGCCGCCCAGGATCACCACCGGCAGCGCCTTCAGCGCCACCAGCGAGAGCGAGAACTGCACGCCCAGCTTCGAGCCCCAGATCACGCCGGCCACCAGCGCCACGAAACCGGCCACCGACCACACGATCACCCAGATGCGGCTGAGCGGAATGCCGATCGACTGCGCGGCCTGGTGGTCATCGGCCACCGCACGCAGCGCGCGGCCGGTGGCGGTGTACTGGAAGAAGGCCGACAGGCCCGCCACCAGCGCCGCGGCGATGCCGGCGGCATAGAGGTCTTCCTTGTTCACCAGGATGCCCCCCTGGAACATGCTCTCCAGCATGAACATCGGGTCCTTGGGCAGGCCCACGTCGATCTTGTAGATCTCGCTGCCGAACAGGGTCTGGCCGAAGCCGTCGAGGAAGTAGGTGATGCCCAGTGTGGCCATCAAGAGCGTGATGCCCTCCTGGTTCACCAGCTTGCCCAGAACCAGGCGCTCGATCGCCCAGGCCACGGCCACCATCACCACCATCGCCGCAGCGAAGGCCAGCAGATTGGCCAGCAGCTTGCTGTCGAAGCCCAGCAGCGCCGGGAACCATTCGGCAAAACGCGCCATCGCCAGCGCCGCGAACAGCACCATCGCGCCCTGCGCGAAGTTGAAAACGCCCGAGGCCTTGAAGATCAGCACGAAGCCCAGCGCCACCAGCGAATACAGCATGCCCGACATCAGGCCGCCGATCAGTGTCTCGATAAAGAATCCCATCGCGCCGCCCTCAGTGAGATGTGCCCAGATAGGCGTTGATCACATCGGGGTTGGCACGCACCTCGTCAGGCATGCCGTCACCGATCTTCTTGCCGTAGTCCAGCACCACGACGCGATCCGAGATGTCCATCACCACGCCCATATCGTGTTCGATCAGCACGATGGTGGTGCCGAACTCGTCGTTGACGTCCAGGATGAAGCGGCACATGTCCTGCTTCTCTTCCACGTTCATGCCGGCCATCGGCTCGTCCAGCAGCAGCACCTGCGGCTCCATCGCCAGCGCACGGCCCAGGTCGACGCGCTTTTGCAGGCCGTAAGGCAGGCGCCCCACCGGCGTCTTGCGCCAGGCCTGGATTTCGAGGAAGTCGATGATGCGTTCGACGAAGGCGCGGTTCTCGCATTCCTCGCGCTCGGCCGCACCCCAGCGGATCGCCTGCTGGAAGATGTTGGTCTTCATCTTGAGGTTGCGGCCGGTCATGATGTTGTCGATCACGCTCATGCCCTTGAACAGCGCCAGGTTCTGGAAGGTGCGCGCGACACCCATCTCGGCCACCTGACGCGAGTTCATATGGCTGAAGGTCTGGCCGCGGAAGGTGATCTTGCCTTCCTGCGGCGTGTAGACGCCGTTGATGCAGTTCAGCATCGAGCTCTTACCCGCGCCGTTCGGCCCGATGATGGCGCGGATCTCATGCTCGCGCACATTGAAGCTGATGTCGGTCAGCGCCTTGACGCCGCCGAATCGCAGGCTGATGTTCTGGACGTCAGGATGACGTCGCCAATCTTTTTCTCGGCCATGATCAACGCTCGCAGGGCCGCCCCAAGGGCGTTGGACGCCCCCTCGGGGGGCAGGGAAGCGGCGAAGCCGCAACTGTGGGGGTGAACATCTATGCTGCCTTTCGGGCAGGTGAGAAGGTCTTCACATCACCGATCTTCAGATCGGCCGACACCTTGCCGCTGCGGCCGTCCTCGAACTTCACCGCGGTCTCGATGAACTGCGAGGTCTTGCCGCCATACAGCGCATCGATCAGCACCGCGTACTTGTCGGCGATGGCGCCGCGCCTGACCTTGCGGGTGCGCGTCAGCTCGCCGTCATCGGCGTCCAGCTCCTTGTGCAACACCAGGAAGCGGGTGATCTGGCTGCCGGCCAGCAGCTCGTCCTGCGCCAGGTCGGCATTGACCTTTTCCACGCAGTCGCGGATCAGCTCGTAGACCTCGGGCTTCTGCGCCAGATCGGTGTAGCCGGCATAGGGCAGGTTGCGGCGCTCGGCCCAGTTGCCCACGGCCTCGAAGTCGATGTTGATGAAGGCGCAAACCTTCTCGCGCTTGTCGCCAAAGGCCACCGCCTCCTTGATGTGCGGGAAGAACTTGAGTTTGTTCTCCACATACTTGGGCGCGAACATCGCGCCGTCGTTGGGTCCGCCCATCAGGCGGCCCACATCCTTGGCGCGGTCGATGATCTTCAGGTGGCCATGCGCGTCGATGAAGCCCGCATCGCCGGTGTGATACCAGCCCTCGGGCGTCAGCACCTCGTCGGTGGCGGCCTGGTTCTTGTAGTAGCCCTTCAGCAGCCCTGGCGACTTGACCAGGATCTCGCCGCTCTCGGCCAGCTTGATCTCCACGCCGTCGATCGGCACGCCCACCGTGTCGGCACGCGCTTCATGGTCGGGCTGCAGGCAGACGAACACCGCCGTCTCGGTCGAGCCGTAGAGCTGCTTCAGATTGATGCCGATCGAGCGGTAGAAGGTGAACAGATCGGGCCCGATCGCCTCGCCCGCCGTGTAGGCCACCCGCACACGAGACAGGCCCAGCGTGTTGCGCAGCGGACCGTAGATCAGGAAGTTGCCGAGCGCGTACTTGAACTTGTCCAGCGCGCCCACCGACTTGCCGTCCATCAGCGCCGGGCCGACGCGGCGGGCCAGCTGCATGCACTGATCGAACAGCCAGCGCTTGATGGCGCTGGCGTCTTCCATGCGGATGGTCACGCTGGTCAGCAGCCCTTCAAACACGCGCGGCGGCGCGAAGTAGTAAGTCGGGCCGATCTCCTTCAGATCGATGCTCACGGTGCTGACCGACTCGGGGCAGTTCACCACATAGCCGCAGACCAGCCACTGCGCATAGCTGAAGATGTTCTGGCCGATCCAGGCCGGCGGCAGATAGGCCAGCACTTCCTCGGCGCTCGTCAGCTTGTCGAAGCGCGCGCCGGCGGCGGCGCGGTCGATCAGCGTGGCATGGGTATGCACCACGCCCTTCGGGTTGCCGGTCGTGCCCGAGGTGAAGAACATCGCCGCAACATCGTCAGGCTCGCCGGCGGCCAGCTGGGCGTCGAAGAAGTTGGGGTGTGCACTGGCATGCTGACGGCCGCGGGCGCGCAGATCGTCCAGCGCCGCCAGGCCCGGTTCCTTGTAGTTGCGCAGGCCGCGCGGGTCATCGAACCAGATCTGGGTCAGCTGCGGGCACTGCTCGCGCAGCTCCAGCATCTTGTCGACCTGCTCCTGATCCTCCACCACCGCGAAGGCGATCTCGGCGTTGTTGATCGGAAATACAAACTCGGCCGCCACCGCGTCCTGGTAGAGCGGCACGGGAATGGCCCCCAGCGACTGCGCCGCCAGCATGCAGGCATTCAGGCGCGGGCGGTTCTCACCCACCACCACGATGTGCTGGCCGCGCTGCAGACCGGCCGCAGCCAGGCCATGGGCCAGCTCGCGCACCAGCAGCGCCAGCTCCGCCCAAGTGAGCGTCTGCCAGATGCCGTATTCCTTTTCACGCAGCGCCGGCGCATCAGGGCGCTGGGCCGCATGCTCGATCAAGAGCCTGGGGAAAGTCTTGGCCACCGTTGTCTCCTGTCCTGTGAACATGGCCCGCCTCGACAGCAGCACCACGCACCGATCTGTGTGTTATTGACCGCGATACTAGGCCTCACTTTGACGCTATGTTGTCGTTGCAACGACATTCCTAGGGTCTGCCCGGGGGCTGGATTTCCCTGACATGCAAAACCCGCAGGCGTAAGCCTTGCGTCATGCAGGCGCCTCCAGACTCCCGCATGGACACTTTGACGCCCGCCGCTGGCGCACGCACCTACACCCATCCGCCGCTGCGCCAGCGTGCGCGCCGCGCCACCCGCGAAGAGCTGGATGCGATCCCCTGGCTGCAGGTGCTGGACGCGCCGCAGCGCCAGCGCGCCATCGACGAGCTGCAGCTGGCCGATGCCGAAGTGGGCGAGCGCCTGTGCCGCATCGGCAAGCCGGCCAGCTTCTGGTTCGGCGTGGTCGACGGCCTCTTGAAGATGAGCAATGACGACGCCTCGGGCCAGGCCATCACCTTCACCGGCGTGCCGCCCGGCGGCTGGTTCGGTGAAGGCACGCTGCTCAAGCGCGAGGTCTACCGCTACAACATCCAGGCCCTGCGCAAAAGCGTGGTGGCCGGCCTGCCGCTGGACACCTTCCACGAGCTGCTGGAGCACAGCATCGGCTTCAACCGCTTCGTGCTTAACCAGCTGAATGAGCGTCTCGGCCAGTTCATCGCCGCGCGCGAGACCGACCGCATCTCCGACCCCGACCTCAAGGTAGCCCGCAACCTGGCCGCCCTGTTCCACCCGCAGCTCTACCCCGGCGTGGGCAGCCTGCTGCGCATCACGCAGCAGGAGCTGGGCTATCTGGTGGGCCTGTCACGCCAGCGCGTCAACCAGGCCCTGCACCGGCTGCAGGAACAGCGCCTGATCGCGATCGAATACGGCGGCCTGCGGGTGCTGGATCTGCAGGGGCTGCGGAGGTTTCCAGCGCTGGGCTGAGTCTTTGCGGCGCAGTTAGCATCGCGCCACAAAGACAAGGATTCAGGGATGGCTTTCCTCACTCGCCGCCTGCGCGGCCACCTGGCCAGCGCAGCGCTGCCCCTGCTGCTGCTCTTCGCTCCGTCGCTGGCCAGCGCCCAGGAAGCCCTACCTGCAGGCGTGGCGCTGCAGCGCAGCCTGGGCGGCATCAGCGAATACCGGCTGGCCAACGGCCTGCAGCTGCTGCTGATGCCCGTGCCCAGCCATGCGCAGACCCAGGTGACGGTGATCTACCGCGTCGGCGCGCGCCACGAAGGCCCCGGCGAGGCGGGCATGGCGCATCTGCTGGAACACGTCACCTTCCGCGGCAGCCTCGGCACCGGCGACATCGGCGACGCGCTGCGCCAGGCTGGGGCGCGCTTCAACGGCACCACCACGCTGGACCGCACCAATTACCTGAACAGCTTCGCGCCCTCGCCCGCCACGTTGCGCGAGGTGCTGCGGCTGGAGGCTGCGCGCATGAGCCAGGCACGCCTGGCCGAGCCCGACTTCCTGAAGGAAAAGCCGCTGGTGCTCAACGAGATGGGCCTGCGCATCCATGCGCTGCCGCTGCAGATGCACCAGGCCATGGCGGCCGGCATGTTCCGCCAGCATCCCTACGGCCGGCCCGTGATCGGCTACACGGCCGAGATCGAGCAGCTGTCGCTGGCCACGCTGCGCCGTTTCTACGAGCGTCACTACCGGCCTGATAACGCCGTGCTGCTGATCAGCGGCAGCTTCGAGCCGGCTGCCGCGCTGGCCGAGGTGGCGGCGCAGTTCGGCGCGCTGGCCTCGCCTGCCGCTGCCGCCGAACCCGCCACCGAGCCGGCCGAGCCCGCGCAGCCGGCGCCGCGCGTCGTCACCACGCAGACACGCAGCAGCGCGCTGGCGGTGGGCTGGCGCGTGCCCGGCGCGGCCCACCCCGACACACCGGCGCTGCTGCTGTTGCAGCAGTGGCTGGCCGGCGCCTCGGCCGCCCATGCGCAAAGCCTGGGCAAGCCTCACCAGGGCCTGCTGCTGGGCGGCGCCAACGGCCCCAGCCGCGATCCCTTTCTGCTGGGCCTGATGCTGCATCTGCCGGAGCACCCCAGCGCCGATGCCGCGCAGCGCCGCGCGCTGCAGAGCCTGGAATCAGCCTGGCTGTCGCGCCTGTACAGCGCCGCGCAGCAGCGCCCCGACCGCGCCGGCCTGAACACGCTGGCCCGCACCATCAGCCAGGCCCTACAGCGGCAGATGCAGGACCCGCAGCAGGCGCCCCACCTGATCAGCCAGGCGGTGGGCGCCGGCGACTGGCGCCTGCCCTACCGCCTGATCGAGGCGCTGCCGCAGCTCAGCGCCGACGATCTGCGCCGCGTCGCCAGCGCCTATCTGCGCGAGGAAAACCGCGTACTGGTGCGCGGCGTCACCGACAGCACGGCGGCCGTGGAGCCGCAGATGGAGGAGCAGGCACTGGGCCTGTTCGCGCGCCTGTTCTCCAGTGCTGCCGATGTGCAGGACGTGAAGGACCCGAGCCAGGGGCTGGACGGTGTCAAACCCGGTGCGCCATCCGCCGCCTCGGCCCCGGTCTTCGACAGCACGCCCGAGGCGCTGGAGCGCCAGGTGCGCCGCTACCAGCTGCCCAGCGGCCTGAAAGTGGCGGTGCTGCCCAAGCCCTCCTCCGATGACCGCGTGCTGCTGACCCTGCAGCTGCGCTGGGGCAGAGCCGCTGACATGTCGCGCCAGCACGCCTGGCGGGCGCTCAACCTGGCCCTGCTGGGCGAAGGCGCAGGCAGCTTCTCGGCCGCCGAGATCCGCCGCCTGCGCCAGCAGCTGCAAATCGACCAGCTGCAGCTGATCAGCGGCCCGCAGCAGCTGTCGCTGGTGCTGGGCACGCGCCGCGCCTCGCTGATCCCGGCGCTGGCTCTGCTGGGCGATCTGCTGCAGCGCCCCGAGCTGCCCGACGCCGCCTTCCAGCGCGTGCGCGCCGCCGCACTGGCCCAGCTCGCCGGCACGGCCCGCCAGCCCGGCGCAACAGCAGACGATCAGCACCGCCGCCATATCAACCAGCAGCTGGGCCTGCAGCCGGGCGACCCCGCCTATCAGCTGTCGGCCGAGGAGATGACCCAGGCCTGGCGCGCGCTCGATATCGAGCAGCTGCGTCAGTTCCGCCAACAGCATTGGACGGCCAAGGATGCGCGCGTGGCCGTGGTCGGCGCCATCCCCGGCGAGGCAGCCACGGCCACCACCGCTGAAGGCGGCGGCCGCCCGGAGACCCTGCTGGCGGCGCTGGACCGCTGGATCGGCGACTGGCAGCCAGCGCAGGCGCCGGCCTACGAGCCGCTGGTGATGACGCACCGGCCGCTGGACGGTGCCCGCTTCAGCACCAGCGGCGACGCACGCGGCTCGGCCCTGATCACGCTGCACCAGGAACTGCCGCTGCAGCGCGGCAGCACTGACGCCGCAGCCCTGCTGGTCGGCAGCCGGCTGCTGGCTGGCGCCGGCATCGGCAGCCGGCTGGGCGAACGCCTGCGCCAGCAGGAGGCGCTCAGCTATGCCGTCAGCGCGCAGCTGCTGGTGCCACGCCTGGGCAACCGCGCCCGCCTGAGCCTGCAGGCCAGCGGCGCGCCGGCCAATGCCGCGCGGGTGGAGACGCTGATCAAGGAGGAAATCGCGCGCCTGCTGGGCGAAGGCCTCACCGCGGCCGAGCTGGAGCAGACCCGCCGCCAGCTGCTGGACGAACGACGCCAGCTGCGCGGCAACGAGGCCGTGCTGGCGGCCCAGCTGATGGACCAGCTCGACAGCGGCAGCAGCTTCATCGACGAGCAGGCGCGCGAAGACGCGCTGCTGCAGTCGCTCAGCGTCGAGCAGGTGCAGGAGGCGCTGCGCCGCCTGCTCGATCCGCAGCGCTGGGTGATCGTGGTCACCGGCGCAGCGGCCGGCGGCTGATGATGATGATGAGAAGGGTGAGGCTCAGGCGCCGAACGGCGTCGGCTCGGGCGGGGTGCGCGGCCGACTGGCCCAGAGCGCGGCCGTGATCTCGTACAGCAGGCTAGGCGGCTGGCCTGGCACATCGGCTTGCGAGCCCTTGAGCAGCAGGCCCAGGCGCTCCAGCGTCTTGCGCGACGGCGTATTGGCCGGCTGCACCACCGCCTGCACGGCCTCGGCCTGCAAGCCGTCGAAGGCCAGCTCCAGCGCGCTTTGCGCCATCTCCGAGGCATAGCCCTGGCCCCAGCTCTCGGGGTTGAAACGGAAATACAGCCCCAGGCCCGGCGCATCGCCCAGGCTGTTGTGGCGCATCAGGCCGCCGAAACCCTGCACCAGCTCGGGCCGCTCGCGCAGCGCAATGGCCCAGCAGCCGAAGCCATGCGCCTGCCAATGCGCCAGCCAGCCCTGCAGCAGCTCGGCCGCGGCACTGCGGCTGCGCATCGGGCCGCCCGGCGTGAAGCGGCTGCACACCGGATCGGCATGCAGCGCGTAGACGGTGTCCAGATCGCTCTCGCGCGGCGCGCGCAGCCACAGCCTCGGGGTCAACTGAGGTGTGGCAAGGGCGTCGCGCACGGGCATGGTGAAAGGGGCTGCTGAAAGGCGTTTCAGCTTGTAACCGATGCACAGGCGCTGCATGAGCGGGATTCGCCCCCTGCCTGGGTGGCGCAAGGCCATGAGCGCCAAAAACCGCACGCCAGGCCCGCATCCCTGCGGCCCGCGCGCTGCCTCTGCGTGGCGTGGAGCCCACGGGCTGACCGCTTTTCTGCCCTCTTGCCAGTACGGCAAAAGACTGTATATTATACAGCTCTCTGATTTTTCAGGCGCTTCCCAGAAGCCCCGCCCGCCGCCGCAGTTCCCCCAGCCCAATCGCACACACCGTCCTCCTCCATGCATGCCCCCGTCCGGCAGGCGCCGGCGTCCGCCAGCGCCACGCCCGCCCTGCCACCGCTGTCACCTCCGCAGGCCCGGATTCCGGACCTGCCGACCCTGCCTGGCAGCCTGGGGGCGCTGTGGCGCGGCAGCGAGCTGGCACGCAGCACAAGCCCCTGCCACAGCAGCGGCTTCGCCGCGCTGGACGCCGAACTACCCGGCGGCGGCTGGCCCACGCAGCAGCTCAACGAGATCCTGCTGGCCCGGCCCGGCGCCTGCGAATGGCGCCTGCTCGGCCCGGCCTTGCGCGGGCTGCTCGTGGGCAGCCAGGCCTCCGCGCCCCAGGCCCGCCCCGGCAAGCGCGGCCGCAGCGGGCCAGCAGCCAGCCCGGCGGCACGGCGCCCGCTGCTGCTGATCAACCGCCGCTGCCGCCGCATCTGCCGGGCCTGGCCGGGCACGGCATCAGCGCCGCGCAGTTGGTGTGGATCGCGCCCGGCAATGCCGCCCATGCCTTGTGGGCGGCCGAACAGGCCATCAAGGCCGATGCGGCCGCCGCCGTGCTCGCCTGGCTGCCCGAGGCGCGGCCCGAGCAGATCCGCCGCCTGCAGGCCGCCGCGCTGGGCGCGCGCGCGCCGGTGTTCGTGCTGCGACCGGCGGCCACTGCGCAGCCGCAGTCCTCGGCCGCGCCGCTGCGCCTGCTGCTGGAACCCGGCCCCGACTGGACGCTGCGCGTGCGCCTCATCAAGCGCCGCGGCCCCATGCACGAAGGCTGGCTGACCCTGCCCTCGCTGCCGGCCGGGCTGGGCCGCATCCTGGCGCCGCGCCTGCTGCAGCCGGCGCTGCCTACCCCCTCACCCGCACCGGAGCTGCCGCATGAGCAGGCCGCATTGGCTCGCGCTGCTGCATAGCACCGGCGCCGATGAGCCCGCCGCCTGCGTGCAGGCGCAGCAGACCCTGGCCTGGTGGAGCCTGCAGTTCACGCCGCGCGTGGCGCTGCTGGAAGACGCCGTGCTGCTGGAGCTGGCCGCCAGCCTGCGCCTGTTCGGCGGCCTGCGCGCGCTGCATCGCCGCCTGCGCGATGAGGGCGCCATGCTGGGCCTGGCGCAGCTGGCCTGGGCCCCCACGCCGCTGGCCGCGCTGGCGCTGGCGCGCGCCGGCATCGTCGATGGCCTGCGCCCGCCGCTGACGCCGCTGCTGGACGAGCTGCCGCTGCACACGCTCAGTGCGGTGCAGGCCCACGCACCGATGCTGCAGCGCCTGGGCTGCCGCACGCTGGGCCAGGTGCGCGCGCTGCCACGCGGCCCGGCGGCGCGGCGCTTCGGCGATGCGTTGCTGCTGGCGCTGGATCAGGCGCATGCGCTGGCGCCGATGGCGCTGCCCTGGGTCAGCCTGCCCGAGCGCTTCGCCGCGCGGCGCGAGCTGGCCTGGCGCATCGAGCATGCGCCCGCCTTGCTGCAGCAGGCCGAGCCGCTGCTGCTGCAGCTGGGCGCCTGGCTGGCGGCACGCCATGCCGGCGTGCTGCGCTTCACGCTGGCTTGGCAGCACGACGCCATGCGCGCCCGCGAGGTCGGCCCCGGCGGGCAGCTCAAGCTGGGCACGGCCGAGCCCACACGCGAGCTGCGCCACCTCAGCCGCCTGCTGGGCGAGCATCTGGCGCGGCTGACGCTGGCCGCGCCGGTGGCCGAGATCAGCCTGAGCGCCGATGAGGTGCAACCGCTGGCCGAGCGCAGCCTCACGCTGCTGCCCGATGCCGCCGAGCAGGCCCGCGAGCCACTGCCCCAGCTGCTGGAGCGCCTGTCGGCACGCCTGGGCGCGGAGCAGGTGCGCTGCGCGCAGCTGCAGGCCGACCACCGCCCCGAGCGCATGCAGCGCTGGCTGCCCTGGGGCCAGGTCTTGCGTGCCGCGGGCGCCGCGGCGCTGGCCTTCCCCGATCCCCAGCCCGGCTGGCTGCTCGACCCGCCGCTGCGCCTGGCCGCACGCCACGACCGCCCACTGCTGCACCAGGCCGCGCTGCAGCTGCTGGCCGGCCCGCAGCGCCTGGAAGGCGGCTGGTGGGGCCAGCCCGGCCCGGCCGCGCCGCAGGCGCAGGACCATGTGCAGCGCGACTACTACCTGGCGCACAGCCCGCAGGCCGGGCCGCTGTGGATCTATCACGAGCGCCTGGGCGGCGCGGCCGCCAACGCAGCGGCACCGGCCTGGTTTCTGCACGGGGTGTTTGCGTGAGCAGAGATCTGCAGCAGGGCTTCGACGCGATGATCCCGCCCGGCGGGCGCCGGCCCGACCGTGCGTCCCTGGCGGCCAGCAGCACCGACCTCGCCTCGCCGCTGCCGCGCGCGCAGGGGCCGGGGCCGGCCTATGCCGAGCTGCATGCGCTGTCCAACTTCAGCTTTCTGCGCGGCGCCTCCGATGCCGAGGAACTGGTGGCGCGCGCGCAGGCGCTGGGCTATGCGGCGCTGGCCATCACCGATGAATGCTCGCTGGCCGGCGTGGTGCGCGCGCATGCGGCGCTCAAGCGCCTGAGCAAGGCGCTGCAGGAGGCCGATCCGGGCTTCGACCCCGACACCGGCCTGCTGCATCTGATCATCGGCAGCGAGTTCCGCGTGCACGACGATTTCGGCTCGGCAGACACGAACGCGCCGCCGCTCTTCACGCTGGTCGCTTTGGCCGAGCACCGCGAGGGTTATGGCAACCTCAGCGAATTCATCACCGGCCTGCGCCGCGCCAGCGACACCAAGGGCGAATACCGGTTGAACTGGGGGCAGATCGTGCCCGATTCGCTGGCCGGTTGCCTGCTGCTGTGGGTGCCGCAGCGCGAGCTGGACGACGCGGCCCTGCTGGCGCAGGCGCAGTGGTTCGCTGCGCATTTCGCCGGCCGCGCCTGGATCGCGGTGGAGCTGCTGCGCGAGCTCTCCGACGAGCGCTGGCTGCTGCGCCTGCGCGCGCTCTCGGCCGCCACCGGCCTGCCGCTGGTGGCCGCGGGCGATGTGCATTTCCATGTGCGCTCGCGCAAGGCCCTGCAGGACGTGATGACCGCCACCCAGCTGAACCTGCCACTGCAGGCCTGCGGCCTGGCGCTGCAGCCCAATGCCGAGCGCCACCTGCGCAGCCGCCTGCGCCTGGCGCAGATCTACCCGCCCGAACTGCTGGCCGAGACCCTGGCGGTCGCGGCACGCTGCCACTTCTCGCTGGACGAGCTGCGCTACCAATACCCCGCCGAGGTGGTGCCGCCCGGCCAGACCCCGGCCAGCCATCTGCGCGCACTGACCCAGGCCGGCGCAGCGCGGCGCTGGCCCGCTGGCGTGCCGCCGAAATGGCAGCAGCAGATCGACCGTGAGCTGGCGCTGATCGCCGAGCTGGGCTACGAGCACTACTTCCTCACCGTGGCCGACATCGTCAGCTTCGCGCGCGAGGCCGGCATCCTGCACCAGGGCCGCGGCTCGGCCGCCAATAGCGTGGTCTGCTACTGCCTGCACATCACCGCGGTGGACCCGGATCGCAGCACCATGCTGTTCGAACGCTTCATCAGCAAGGAGCGCCAGGAGCCGCCCGACATCGACGTGGATTTCGAGCACGAGCGCCGCGAGCTGGTGATGCAGTACCTCTACCGCAAGTACGGCCGCACCCGCGCCGCGCTGGCCGCCACGGTGATCGCCTACCGGCCGCGCAGCGCCATCCGCGATGTGGGCAAGGCGCTGGCGATGGACGAGGCCCTGGTGGAGCGCCTGGCGCACGACCACAGCGGCTGGTCCAGCGAATCACTGCCCGAGGAACGCCTGGCCGCGCTGTGCGCCGAGCTCGGCCTGGACGCGCAAGACCTGCGGCTGCGCCAGCTGGTGGCTTTGAGCCGCCAGCTCTGCGGCATGCCGCGCCACCTCAGCCAGCATGTGGGCGGATTCGTGCTGACGCAGGGGCCGCTGTCGCGCCTGGTGCCGATCGAGAACGCCGCCATGCCCGATCGCACCGTGATTCAGTGGGACAAGGACGACCTCGAATCGCTCAAGCTGATGAAGGTGGACGTGCTGGCGCTGGGCATGCTGAGCGCGCTCAAGCGCAGCTTCGAGCTGTATCGCCAGCTGCGCGGCCGCGACATCACGCTGGCCAGCGTGCCCGAGGGCGACACCCGCACCTACGACATGATCTGCGCGGCCGACACCGTGGGCGTGTTCCAGATCGAGAGCCGCGCGCAGATGTCCATGCTGCCGCGCCTGAAGCCGCGCAACTACTACGACCTGGTGATCGAGGTCGCCATCGTGCGCCCCGGCCCCATCGAGGGCGGCATGGTCCACCCCTATCTGGAAAACCGGCGCAAGCCGCCCGAGCAGATCGTCTACCCGCCGGGGCTGGAGCAGGCGCTGGAACGCACCCGCGGCGTGCCCATCTTCCAGGAGCAGGTGATGCAGGTGGCGATGATCGCCGCCAACTTCACCGCCGGCGAGGCCGACCAGCTGCGCCGCGCGATGGCCTCGTGGAAGCGCCCCGGCGAGCTGGCGCAGTTCTATGAGCGCATCGTCGCGCGCATGCGCGCCAACGGCTACACCGAGGCCTTTGCCGAAGCCATCTTCAAGCAGATCAAGGGCTTTTCGTCCTACGGCTTCCCCGAGTCGCATGCGGCCAGCTTCGCACTGCTGACCTATGTGAGCAGCTGGCTCAAATGCCATGAGCCGGCCATCTTTCTGTGCGCGCTGCTGAACTCGCAACCCTTGGGTTTCTACACCCCCAGCCAGCTGGTGCAGGACGCGCGGCGCCATGGCGTGGAGGTGCGTCCCGCCGACGTCAGCCTGAGCGCGCTGGACTGCACGCTGGAGCCCTGCGCCGGCCTGGATCAGCCAGCGGTGCGCCTGGGCCTGCGCCTGGTCAGCGGCCTGTCCGGCGAGGCGGCGAAGCGCATCGTCGACGCACGCCACGAGCGGCCTTTCACCAGCACGCAAGACCTGGCCCTGCGCGCCAGCCTGGACCAGCGCGAGATGCAGCTGCTGGCCGCCGCCGACGCGCTGCTGAGCCTGGCCGGCCACCGCCGCCAGCAGGTCTGGCAGGCCAGCGCCGAGCGGCCGCTACCGCCGCTCTTGCGCGGCAGCCTGCCCGCCGAGCCCGAGCTGGCGCTGGAGGCTGCGCCCGAAGGCGAGCAGGTGCTGTGGGACTACGCCGCCACCGGCCTGACGCTGCGCCGCCACCCGCTGGCCATCCTGCGCCCGCAGCTGGCCAGGCGCGGCGTGCGCAACGCCCAGCAGCTGGAGAAACACGGACGCAACGGCCGCAATGCCAGCGCCTGCGGCATCGTCACCGTGCGCCAGCGCCCGCAGACCGCCAAGGGCACCTTGTTCGTCAGCCTGGAAGACGAGAGCGGCAGCGTGCAGGTGATCGTCTGGCCCGATGTCTACGCCGAGCACCGATCAGTCTTGCTGCAGGCCCGGCTGCTGGCCGTGCACGGCCAATGGCAACGCAGCAGCGACGGCGTGTGCAACCTGATCGCAAAGCGCTGCGACGATTGGTCGGAGATGCTGGGGCGGTTGCGGGGGGCGATGGAGGGGAGCAGGGATTTCAGGTAGCAGACGCGCATATATTTAGATAGCATCCCAACGACAGATGCAGACCATGGGCGATTCAGCGCCCTCTGGAAGATGCCAGCTGCCGACCAAGCCCACCGAACCCATGTCACGCAATCGCCTTTCCCATCAGGCATCGTCGCCCGCCTTCTCGTCTCCAGCCTCCCTGGTCGCATTCGCTGCATGCACCCTTTTGGCGGCCGCCACGCTGATGTCCTCGATCGCGGCAGCTCAGCCCCCTGTGCCAGGCCCTGTCGCCAAAGCGCTCGCCGAGATGGATCTGATGTGCCGCAACATGGCTGGCAAGCCCGCCAACGGACTCGACTTGCTGCGCGTGATCGACTTGAATGGCGACAGCCTGCCCGACTACGTACTGGACCAAGGCTCCTATGTCTGCGACGGCGCCGCCTCGGCGTTTTCAGGAACAGCGGGCAGCCTGCTCACCGTCTGGGTCAGCCCGGCACCCGGCGGCCAGGTGAGAAAGGCCTTCGATGGTTACCAACATGGCATCAAGGTCGACCTTGAGCACAAGCCGCAACCGCAGCTGCTGCTGGCCCTGAGCGGCGTCCAATGCGGACAGAAGCTCACGCCCCTGAGCCCGAATGCCGAAATGCAGGCCTGCTGGCGGCCTCTGAATTGGGACGCCAAGCGCCGGACGCTGCAGCTCGCACCGCTGTCGGACGTGCGCCCGTACAAGCCCTGACAGGCTCAGCGCGCCGGCGCCACCATCGGCCAGCCGCGCCGCGCCCACTCCGACATGCCGCCGTCGACATAGCGCACATGGCTGTAGCCGCCCTGCTCGCGCAGCGCCTTCAAGGTGGCCTTGGAGCGGTTCTGGGTATTGCAGATCAGCAGCACCGGCTGCTTGGCGTCGGTGGGAATCTCGGCCAGGCGCTGGCCCAGCTGGCGCATCGGCAGCAGCTTGGCGCCCGCCGCCACGCCGGTGGCATGCTCATGCGGTTCGCGGATGTCGATCAGCAGCACCCGCCCGGCCTCATGCTCGGCGCGCGCCGTCTCCAGGCTCACCGCGTCGGCGCCGGACCCAGCTTGGCCGCAGCCTGCGAGGCCCAAGCCCAGGCACAGCGCCAGACCACCGATCCCCAGCGCCCGCCGCCCCAGCCTGCGCGCCGCAATCTGTTGTGCCGGCGCTTGCGCCATCTCTTTCGACTCCACGATGTTTGCCATTGGGTTCACCTATCCCCTTCATGCCTGATTGGCGCCAATGTATCAGCCAATTCTTATATTGTCGGCACGCAGGGTGATTGCCAGGCCAGAGCCAAACTCCAGAATTCAGGCTAGGCGCACACCGCCATCCACTCGCCATGACGCACACGCCGGTTTTCTTCGCCAGCCCCGCCGCCTTCCGCGACTGGCTCGCCGCCCATGCGGCCAGCGAAAGCGAGCTGATCGTCGGTTTCCACAAGGTG
>JACDQM010000025.1 GCA_015657635.1 Roseateles sp. | reverse complement strand
GCACGGTGCAGCGGCTGGACGAGCTCAACCGGGAGGCCTGAGCGGCCTGGAGACCCGGTCAGCGCGCAAACAACTGTTCGGCCCGCTGGTACAGGACCCAGCTCGTCGCGATGTACTTGTGCCCGCCCACTGGCCGGTTGCCGCGATGGGTATGGGTGAAGGCGGTCGGCGCCAGCAAGAGACTGCCGGTCTTGGGCCTGATCACCCGCTGCTGGTAGAGGAATTCCGTCTCGCCGGCCCCGAAGCCATCGTTCAGGTAGGCCGTCCACAGCAGCGCACGGTGCAGCGCCTCGCCATGGTCACCGCGGGGGTACTGTTCTGAATGCCAGTACGGATACCCGCCCTGGTTGGCGATGTACTTCTGGATGTTGATGGCGCCGGGCCTGAAGACCTTGGCAATCACGCCGGTCAGCAGCTCGTCATCCATGCCGCTGAGCATCGGGCCATCGAGCACCTGCTCCGTTCCCTCAGGCGTCTGCAGCTTCAGTTGCAAAGGCGCCAGCGCCACATGCGGATAGCGGCGCAGGTACTGGCACAGGCTGGCCAAGGCCGCGTTGTTGAGGAGTTCGATCGCATCGTCCCAACCCGGTGTGCTGTCGAGCTGGATATCCCAGCTGTCCTTCATGCTCAGGTCAACACCGCTGCCCGTCGCGCCGCGCCGCATCTGGCCAGATGCCTCGAAGCGTTCGATCAGTTGCGTGCAGGCGGCAGGCGACAGCACATGGTCATAGGTTTCGATGAAGTCGGCGACAGGCATGGTGTCGGTTCGGGTGTGAAACGGGCGGCAGGAATGAAACAGGCCGGCTCCGCTTGACGGAGCCGGCCCAGACACAGGCAACGTTGTCGATCAGCTGCGACGGCGGCGCGAGGCGACCAGCATGCCGAACAGGGCCAGTGCGGCCAATGCGGGGGTGCCAGGCTCCGGCACGTACTGCAGGTTCAGGGCGCCCGAGAGGAACTGGCCGTCCCAGCCCTCCATGTCGTCAACCCCGGATGTCACCATCCCCCATTCATCAAAGGAACCTTCAAAAAACTCAAGAGTCACCAGGCCGTCCGCGCCAGCGAAGAAGTCGAAGCCCAGTGCGACCAGATCAAGCAGGCCGCCCGAACTGAATTGCTCCGCATCGCTGTTGAGGTTCGTGCCGGCGAAGTCGACGAAGAAGCCGTTGCCAGCAGTGTTGCTGACGCGCAGCCACATCTCGCCAAGCACGCTGGGGAAGCGCGACTCCATCAGCACATCCCAGCCGAACCCAGTGACATGGAAGCTGCCGCCAAGATTCAGGTTGATCTTGTCGTTCTCAGCAGAACCGAGGCCGGCGTAAGTCTTGATGCCGGTGACATCGATGTTCTGCACCAACAAGCCCGCTTGCGCGCTGCTCGCGAAAAGGGCGCCAACTGAGACAGCGAGGCCCAGAATGAATTTCTTGAATGTCTTGGTCATGATTGAAAGCTGTTCTTTGAGGAGAGAGTGGCCAGACCCGGCGAAACCCCAACGCGGTCCCGCCAGGTCGGCCGGGTTCAGGGCCTGGCGATGGTCAGCACTGGCGAGGTCCAGGTATCCCAATGTGCCGGGTTGTTGGCATCACCCAGCGGCCGCAGCGCCGAGATGCGCACGCGGTAGTCGCCGTTGGGCTGCGTGCCCATCGAGGTACTGCCATCCCAGACCCAGGCCGTGAAGGTTGAGGGGTTGCTGCTGCGGTTCAGATAGGACTGGTCGCTGATAACGCCTCGGCTGGCACCGGTGGCAGCGTCCAGTGCCTCCAGCTTGAGCTGACGTGCGTGGTGGCCGAGCTGGACAAGGAAGTTCGGCTGACCAGTCGAACCGACCATGCTGTAGCTGCATGAAGTCGTGCAGCGTGTCCAAGACGTCGTGGTGCGATTGGCCAGCCAGGGGAAGCCATTGGTACCCGGACGCAGCAGCTGGATGGCCTCGAAGTCGCCGACATAGCCCGCATACGGCACGCTCAAGGCAGTGCCGCCTGCAGACGGTGTCAGCGTGATGAAGCCGCCGTAGATGCTGCCCACTGTGGTGCCGGCATTCGGAGCAATGCTGACGTCCACCGCTGCTGTGCCGCGAGCCGGAACCGTGACCGACGCGTTGCTGTAGCTCACGCTGGCCGGCAGAGTTTGGGTGCCGCCAATGACCCAGGTGCTAGTTCCGGTGTTGCCACCTGTGGAGGCCGCGTTCTGGTGGCCCAGCGTGTAAGTCACCGGCGCTGTTGCGTCATTGCGCAGCGTCAGGCGGCGCGTGACTGCACCGTTCTGGCTTTCGCCCAGGGTCAGCGCCCCCGGCACAACAAACTGCTTGCTCTGCACGGCCGTCGCCACATCGATCATGCCCGCACCTTGGCGGTGGGCACTGTCGCTGACACCCAAGGCCGGATTGCTGGCCAAAGCCGCTGGCTTGGCCGTGTTCATCAGGCGGGTCATCATATTGATGGCGGGTGCCGAGCTGACGATACCCGGCGTGCGGCCCTGCGCCGCCGTCGGAATCGCCTGCAGCACCAGGGCAACGGCTCCGGCCACATGCGGCGAAGCCATCGAGGTGCCTGACAGCGTGGCCACCCCGCCCCGACCCAAAGGATAGGTTGACACAATGCCGCCGCCCGGGGCGCCCAGATTCGGCTTGAAGCTCAGATCAGGTCCGAGACCGTAGGAGCTGAAGCTGGAGATCAGGCCGCCGGTGCCGAAGGGATAGCCGACGCCATCAGAGGTCCAGGTGAGTTGCGTGGGGCCGGCAGCAATCAGCGCATCCAATGTCGCGCCCTGGCTGGCCTGAATACCAACCACCGGGATCGTCAACGGAGCACCCGCTGCGGCCGGAGCAATGGGTGTTGGCGGCGAAACACTCGGCGCGATCGCGCCCGGGGCGTTGTTGTAGATCACGACGCCAATCGCGCCTGCTTGCTGGGCATTGAGCGACTTGGCATAGAAGCCGCACGTGCCGCGGCGAATGAGGGCCACGCGCCCTTCAAGACTGCCGGCCGGCAGCCAGGCGCCACCGGTCCAGGGCCAGCGCCGAACATGCCTTCATGCGGCGGGCAGGCATCAGCTGCCGCGGACGTCGTGCCGGTTCGACCCAGCAGCATGCTGCCGCTCGTGGGTGCGGAAATGCTGCCCGGGCCCAGGCTGTAGCCATTCGGCGTGCCATTGACAGTGAAGGAACGCTGCGCGTTGTCGAACGAGGCCACACTGATCACACCGTCGCCGACGCCAGGCGCACCCGACGCATACAGGGCATCCGGCGCACTGCCGCCCGGGCCGTTGTTGCCAGCAGCTGCGACGACGACGACGCCCTTCTTGGCCAGACGGGCGGCGGCCTGCGCGGTGGGGTACTGCGCCCACTGCCGTGCTGCGCCCAAGCTCATGTTGACCACATGCATGCCATCGGCCAGGGCGCGCTCCATGGCGGCCATGATGATGTCGGCCGAGGAACTGCCATAGCAACCAAACACGCGATAGGCACCCAGACTGACCTGAGGTGCCGCGCCCAGCAAGCCCGCGCCGTTGGCGCCGACGATACCGGCCACATGGGTTCCATGGCCGCCAGAGGCAGACGAGGTGGGTGTGATGGGACTGTTGCCGCTGGCGGCGCAGTCACGAGGGATCGCATCAGGCGCAGGAATCAACTCGCCGGCCGTGCTGCCCGCAGCGTTGTAGTTGTCGCCGACGAAGTCCCAGCCGGCCACCACGCGAGCCGTCGGGAATGCAGTCGTGCCGGCAACGCCGCTGCCACCAAAGGCCAAATGGTCGAAGTCCACGCCCGAGTCGATGATCGCGACACGCACGCCTGCGCCACTGAGGCCAAGATTGTTCTGGGCCGCCTTGACTCCACTCAGTGAAGTGGACAGGGCCATGTCGGGTGCCGAGCCGGCATCGGAGGGCTGCGGCGTCGGCGCATTCACCACCTCCACCGGGTACAGCGCGCGAACACCGCTGAGCTTGGCCAGGCGCTCGCGATTGGAACTCGTGGCCTCGATGGCCAGGCCGTTGAACAATGTGTCGTAGCTGCGCCGCTCAACAAAAGTGATGCCAGCCGCCAGTGCTGCCGCTCGCAGCGCGCTCTTCTCGGCCTGCACCGCTGAGAGACTTCCACCGTCAGCAACCGGGCGACCGGTCAACTCGACGAACCAGAGATTGGTGTTCTCCGCATCAGCCAGCGGCACAGACTGTGCCATGGCCTGCTGACTGGCCCCGAGGCAAACGAGTGCCGCCAAGGCGAGGCGAGAAAAGGCAAAAGAGGACGTGTGTCTAGACATGAGGCGCTTCCACAACGGGGCTGAATTTGAAGTTGCGGATGATTGCTGACCGGCCCGCTGCGCGAATTCGGGCAAGTACCCGCCTCCCCCCTATATCAAGGGGGGGCGGGCAAGTACGGATTCCGTCGGTTTAAGTCCCGATCGAGCTAGATCCAACGCACTCAGGAGTGCAGTGGTCAGGACACAGCCGCGCTTCTCAGCAAGGGCAACTCGCCACTCGCCAGCCACTCGGCCGAGCTGCCGCGCTGGCGCAGCGTCGCCGGGTCCAGATCACCGGCATCGGTGACGCCGGCCCAGGCATTGCGGCCGCTGCGCTTGGCGGCGTAGAGCGCTGCGTCCGCCAGATCCAGCGTGGCGCTCCAGTCCAGCGCGCGCGGATGCGCCACGGCCAGCGGGAAGCAGGCGAAACCGAGCGAGCAACTGCGCTGCAGCAGGCGGCCATCGTCCAGCACGAAGGGCTGGCTCGCCACCGCCGTGCGCACCCGCTCTGCCAGCTCGGCGGCATGCTGGCGCGAGGTGCTGCGTGCCACGATCAGGAACTCCTCGCCGCCCCAGCGCACCAGCCAATCGGTGGCACGAAACACCGGCTCCAAGCGGCCGCGCATCTGCGTCAGCACCGCGTCGCCGGCTGCATGACCATGCGCATCGTTGACGCGCTTGAACTCGTCGATGTCGATCAGGAAGAAGATCAGGTCGCCGTCTGCCGGCGCTGGCTCGCCGCGCTGCAGCGCGGCCTCGTGACGCCGCAGGCTCACTGCCACATCGGCCTCGATGTGCTGCGTCAGGAAACGGCGGTTGCGCAAGCCGGTCAGCGGATCGGTCAGGCTGGATTCCTTGAGTGCCAGCGACACCGCCTCCAGTTCGGCCGTGCGCTGCTGCACCCGCTGCTCCAGCTCCAGCTGGCGGCGCTGCAGCATCTGCGTGCGCAGCTGCACCACGCCCAGCACCGCACCGAGCGCGGCCAGCACCGCCAGCGCCTGGAACCAGGTCTGCTGCCACCAGGCCGGCAGCACCTCGATGGGAATCACCAGTTCATGCGAGCTCCAGGTGCCCACGCGATTGGTGGCCCGTACCTGCAGCGTGTAGCGCCCCGGGCTCAGATTGCTGTAGGCCGCCACGCGGTAGTTCGAACCGGTGCGGATCCACTCCGCGTCGTAGCCTTGCAGCCGGTATTCGTACTGGCTACGCGCCGGATCAGTGAAGTCCAGCGCGGCGAACTCGACCGAGAAGCCGCGCTGCTTGGGCTGCAGAGTCAGGCCCTCAAGCAAATCGCCGGTCTGACGATTCAGGCCGTCGATGCGCAGCTCCGACACCACCAGCGGCGGTGCATGCTCCCAAGGCCGAAAGCGCTCCGGCTCGACCACCAGCAGGCCCTTGCTGCCACCGAACAGCAGCCGGCCATCAGCCAGTGCCGTATACGACCTGAACCAGCCCGTCCCATAGTCGGCACCATCGGCCGCGGTGAGCTCATACACGCTCTTCTTGTTGGGATCGTAGACCTGCTGCTGGGTCCAGATGCGCCCGCGAGCGTCTTCCAGCATATTGGCACCGAAGGCGCGGTCGGCGCGGCCTTGGGCCTCGCTGATGCGCTCGAAGGCGACTTCCTTGCCATCCCAGGCCTTGAGCAAGTGCAGGCCCACAGCGGTATCGATCCACAGCCAGCCGCGACGATCCATCAGCAGGCCCAGCACCGCCGGATGGCCGAGCCCTGCACCCTTGCGCTCGGCCACCGGCAGCAGCTGGCTGGCACCGCGCGGCAACCAGAACAGGCCTTTTTCGGTGCCGACCCACAGTCCGCCCTCCGGGCTCTCGGCCATCGCGTTGACGTCGCCGGTCAAAGGCAGCCCGCCTTGATCTCCAGGCGCACCAACTGCTGCTGGTACCAGCGGAACAGGCCGTCCTGCGTGCCGATCCACAAGCTGCCCTCCGAGCCCGCCAGCAGGCGCCGGACGCGGCCGGAGCCGGCCTGCAGTTGGCGCAGCACGCGGCGTTCCCGATCCATCTCATAAAGGCCAGCATCGCTGCCCACCCAAACCCGACCGTCGCGCGTCTGCGCCAGACCCGCCACGCGCCGGCCGGCAAACCCCCGCTCGCCGGGCCGGAGCTGGCCGATGAGGCGCAGGCCGGCGTCCATCACCGCCAAGCCGCGCTCACCCGTGCCCACCCAGACCTCACCGTTGTCCAGCTGCAGAAGGCTGCGTGCATTCGGCTCCTCGAACACCGCGCCGCTGTCGCCCTCCGGGCCACGCACCCAGATGCCCGTGTCCAGCGGGTTGTGCCGCTGCAGGCCGCCGCCGTAGCTGCCCACCCAGACCCAGCCCGCGCGGTCGCGCAGCAGCGCACGCACCTCATTGCTGGCCAGGCCAGACCGGTTCAAGCGCTCATGCCTGATCTGCGCCAGCAACTGGCCACCGGCCGAGCGCCGCTCGATGCCGCTGGCCCGCCCGACCCAGACCAGGCCGCCCTCCAGCTCGACGAAACTGTGCACCGCGCCATGGCCGTTGGCCGGCGCATCCAGCGGCAACTCCTCGCCGCTGCCGCGCGCCAAGCGGCTCAGGCCGCCCTGCTGGCTGCCGGCCCAGATATGGCCGTCCGACGTTTCGATCAGGCTGGTGACGATCTGCCCCTTCAGGCTGGGTGCCACCGGCTCGAAACGGCTTTCGCCCGCGCGGCGGCGCTGCAGGCCGCTCCAGTTGCCCACCCACAGGGTGCCTTGGCTGTCGACCAGCAGGGTCTGGATGCGGTCATCCAGCAGGCCCAGCGCGGGGTCGGTCTTGCGGAAGTGTTCAAACCGGCCGGTGGCCGGATCAAAGCGATCCAGGCCGTGGCCGATGGTGCCGATCCAGAGCTTGCCGTCCCGGTCTTCGGCCAGGCCCCGAATCGTACCTGGCGCCAGCGCCGCCGCATCCGCCGGATCGCTGCGGAACACCTGCAGCTTCTCGCTGCGCGGGTCCAGCACCGCAAGGCCATCGGACTCGGTTCCCACCCACAGCCGCCCGTCACGCGCCACCAGAAGGTTGCGCACGAAGCCCAGGCCGCGCAACGCTGAACCCGCGCCGCCCAGAGTCTGGCTGCGAAAGCTGTAGCCGTCATAGCGCACCAGACCGGCGCCGGTGCCGATCCACAGCCGCCCCTCGCGGTCCTGGGCCAGCGCCGACACCACGCTCTGCGGAATCGTCGCCGCGTCGCCCACCGTGTCGAAGCGGGGCTGGGCCCCCACGGCAGCCAGCGCCATGCCCGCGCAAGGCGGCACAGCCAGACAGCACAACAGCAACAGGCGCAGGGCGCGCGCCACCCGATCTCGAAGAGCCATTGCCTGGCATCTTAGCGAGGTGGCCAGCCACCCGATCCGTCGAGAAAGCCTGTCTGCGCGCCCCGGCTTCAGGCCGCCAGCGGCTTGCAGAGGGCGTCGATGCGCGCCAGCACCTCAGGCGTCAGCTTGGGCGTCAGTGCCAGCGCACCGAGGTTGTCCTGCAGCTGAGCCAGCTTGCTGGCGCCCAGGATGACGGTAGAGACACGCGGGTTGCTGTTGATCCAGGCGATCGCCAGCTGCGCCACATTGCCGCCCAGCTCGGCCGCGATGCCTTCGAGCTCGCCCACTGCCTTGTTGCGCGCCGGGTCCTGCAGCTGATCGCGCATCCAGGCCATGTTCTCCATCGCGCCGCGGCTGCCTTCAGGAATGCCGCTCTTGTATTTGCCGGTCAGCAGGCCCGAGGCCAGCGGGCTCCAGGTGGTCAGGCCCAGGCCGATGTCCTCGTACAGGCGGGCGTACTCCTGCTCGACGCGCTTGCGATGGAACAGGTTGTACTGCGGCTGCTCCATCACCGGCTTGTGCAGATGGTGGCGCTCGGCGATGGCCCAGGCGGCGCGAATCTCGTCGGCGCTCCACTCGCTGGTGCCCCAGTACAGCGCCTTGCCCTGGCGGATGATGTCGCTCATCGCCCAGACGGTTTCCTCGATCGGCGTGTGCGGATCGGGGCGGTGGCAGTAGATCAGGTCCACATGGTCGAGCTGCAGGCGCTTGAGCGAGCCGTCGATGGCCTGCATCAGGTACTTGCGGTTCAGCGTGTCCTTGAAGTTGGTGGTGTGGGCCGCGTCGCGGTCGATGCCCCAGAAGAACTTGGTCGAGACGATGTAGCGGTGGCGGGCCCAGCCCAACTTCTTGAAGGCCGCGCCCATCACCTCCTCGCTCTTGCCCAGCGCATAGACCTCGGCGTTGTCGAAGAAATTCACGCCAGCGTCATAGGCCGCAGCCAGCATCTCGGTGGCGGCCTGGGTGTCGACCTGGTTGTGATACGTGATCCATGAGCCCAGCGACAGCTCGGAGACTTGCAGGCCGCTGCGGCCCAGACGACGGTATTGCATGGCGGGTTCCATCCGGTCACTCAAGAGAAGGCGGCAAGGGTAGCGCAGAGCCAGCGCCGGTGCTGCGGCACAGACGCTGCGAACAGGCCCGTCTGTGCGCCTGTCGCATGCCTGTCATGCGCGCTCACCAGAATGCGCGCCATGAACCAAGACCTCAAAGCCCCCCGGCACAACCTCCTGAGCCCGGCATCCGAAGCCGCCCCTGACGCCGGCCGCCGCCAGTTCGTGCGCGGCGCCGTGGCGCTGGGCGCGCTTGGCAGCAGCGCGCTGCTGGCGGGCTGCGGCGGTGGCGACGACAGCGTGGACGTGCGCTTCGCCCAGGGTGTGGCCAGCGGCGACCCGCTGTCCGATCGCGTGATCCTTTGGACCCGTGTGCTGGCGCTGGACAGCGCCGACAAGCGCGACATCCCGCTGCGCTGGGAAGTGGCGGCCGAGCCTGGCTTCAACAGCCTGGTGGCCAGCGGCAACACGGTGGCCAGCGCCGCCAGCGACTTCACCGTCAAGGTGGACGCCGCCGGCCTGCAGGCCGGCACCCGCTACTGGTTCCGCTTCAAGGCCTACGAGCTGTATTCACCGGTCGGCCGCACCAAGACCCTGCCCGGCGCCGCCGTGGCGCAGGTCAAGCTGGCGGTGTTCTCCTGCTCCAACTATCCAGCCGGCTACTTCCACGCCTATGCCGAAGCCGCCAAGCGCGACGACATCGACGCCGCCATCCACCTGGGCGACTACATCTATGAATACGGCCGCGGCGGCTATGCCAGCGCCAAGGCCGCCAGCATGGGCCGCGAAGTGCTGCCCACCGGCGAGATCGTCGCGCTGGCCGACTACCGCACCCGTTACGCGCAGTACCGCGGCGACGCCGATCTGCAGGCCCTGCACGCCTCGGTGCCGATGATCGCGGTGTGGGACGACCACGAAATCGCCAACGACGCCTACATGAGCGGCGCCGACAACCACCAGCCGGCGACTGAGGGCGACTATGCCGCCCGCAAGGCCGCGGCGCTGCAGGCCTTCCACGAGTGGATGCCGATCCGCACCGGCAGCAGCCGCGAGCAGATATACCGCAGCTTCAACTTCGGCAATCTGCTGGCGCTGCACATGCTGGACACCCGCATCGTCGGCCGCGACCAGCAGCTCGATTACGCCAACTACATCGGCGCCGCCGGCTTCAACGCCAACGCCTTCGCCGCCGACATGGCCAAGCCCAGCCGCCAGCTGCTGGGCACGACCCAGACCACGTGGCTGCAGCAGCAACTGGCCGCCTCCAGCGCCACCTGGCAGGTGCTGGGCCAGCAGGTGCTGATGGGCCGCATGAACATTCCGGCACCCATCCTGTTCGAAGCCAACAACCCGGGCACCGGCGTCAGCGTCTCGGCCTACGCGGCCATCGTCGCCAAGGCCCAGCTGGCACCCGCCACGCTGACGGCCACCGAGCGGGCCATCCTGGCCCAGCCCTCGATTCCCTACAACCTCGACGCCTGGGACGGCTATGCCGTGGCCCGCGAAACCGTGCTGGCGACGGCGCGTCAGCTCAACAAGAACCTTGTGGTGCTGGCCGGCGACACGCACAACGCCTGGGCCAGCGATCTGCAGGACATGGCCGGCAACCAGGTGGGCGTGGAGTTCGCCACCAGCTCGGTGACCTCACCCGGTTTCGAGGAATACCTGCCCAAGGAGAACCCGGCCGTGCTGGCCGGCGCGCTGACGCAGCTGATCGGCCCGCTGGAGTATTGCGACACCTCGCGCCGCGGCTTCATGCTGCTGACCGCCAGCGCCGCCGAGTGCCGAGCCGACTGGGTCTATGTCAGCGATGTGTTCGCGCGCAGCTACACCTTGACGGCCGGCGCCGCGATGAAGGTGCTGCCAGGTGCCGGACAGCGCAAGCTGATCAAGGCCTGAGGGTCGGGCGGCCGGGCGGGCCAGGGCTATAGTGCGAAGGACCAGCTTTGGGCTGGTCCTCTTCCTTGCAGTTCCTCCCGCCATGTCGCCTCTCGCAACACCTGACCCCAGCGCCGCACCCACACTGCGCCTGGCCATAGTCGGCGCCGGCCCGGCCGGCCTGGTGCTGGCCCTGCATGCGGCCCAGGCCCTGCCGCAGGCCAGCATCACGCTGTTCGACGCGCGGCCGCTGGAGCGCGATGTCTCGGGCGACCCGCGCACGCTGGCGCTGAGCCTGGGCAGCGTGCAACTGCTGCAGCGCCTGAAGGTCTGGCCGGCCGAGCTGGCCCAGCCCATCCTGCAGGTGCATGTGAGCCAGGCGCCACCCACGCTCAGCCATCCGCTGTTCGGTGCCAGCCAGCAGCCCGAGGTGCGCATCAGTGCCGCCGAACAAGGCGTGCCCCAGCTCGGCGCCGTGCTCGCCTACGGCCAGCTGGTGGCGCCGCTGCAGGCCGCCTGGCAGGCGCGCGTGGAAGCCGAACCGCAGCGCCTGGCCAGCCGCTTCGGCGCACCGGTGGCAGCCATCAAGCCGCTGCCCTCCGGCGTCGAGATCGATGCCGGGATCGCCGACTGCTTTGACCTGGCGGTGATCGCCGAAGGCGGCGTGTTTGCCGAACAGGCGCGCAAGGCACTGACCCATGACTATGAACAGAACGCCTGGGTCGGCAGCGTCACGCTGCCGGAGCACAGCCCGGCCGGCGTGGCCTATGAGCGCTTCACCCGCAACGGCCCCCTGGCCCTGCTGCCGCTGCGCGGCACGCCCGAGGCGCCGCGCCGCGCCGCGCTGGTGTGGTGCATGCCCAAGGCCGAGGACGATGTGGCCGAACTCAGCGACGCGCAACGCCTGGCCGTCATCAACAGCCTGCTGCCCGATGGGGCCGGCCCGCTGCGTGCGATCAGCCCGCTGAAGTGTTTTGCGCTGGGCCTGAACGCCGAGCGCACGCTGGTACAGGGCCGCAGCATCCGCATCGGCAATGCGGCGCAGACCCTGCATCCGGTGGCCGGCCAGGGTCTGAACCTGGGCATCCGCGACGCCTATGCGCTGGTGGACGCGCTGCGCCGCAAGGAGGCGGACATCGACGCGGCGCTGCAGAGCGTGGAATGGCAGCGCGCCCCCGACCGCTGGAGCATGATCGCCGCCACCGACTTCCTGGCCCGCAGCTTCGCCTGGCGCTGGCCCGGCCTGCCGCTGGCGCGCGGACTTGGGCTGGCAGCGCTGCAGGCGCTGCCACCGCTCAAGCGCGCCATCGCCCGGCAGATGATGTTTGGACGGCGCTGAGAGAAGGCCAGGCGTCGGGCCTGCAACCGGAATCGGTCTATGTCTGGCGGAGAATCCTCTGCGCCAGGACAAGGCCATGGCTCTGGAATGCGGCAACATTTCCGCACTCTTCAGCACCATCCGGAGATGACCATGCCCCCAGCCAATCCGTGGACCCGTGCCTCCTCCCTGCTTCTGCTCGCGCTGGCACTTTCAGCTTGCAGCAGCAACAACAGCGGCATCGAGCTGCAGAACCGCAAGCCGGCCGAGCAGCTGGCGCGCGAGCGGCAAGAAGCGCTATCGCCCGGTTCGGTCTACAGCGGCTGGCGCGTGTTCCAGGACAAGTGTGCGTCCTGCCATGGCCCGGCCGCCAGCGGCACGGCCAAGGCACCCGACCTGCTGCCGCGCGTGCGCGAGATGGGCAGCCGGCGTTTTGTCGGCCTGGTGCTGACGCGTTATGACTGGGCCCTGCCGCCCGGCCAGGCCAAAGGCAGCGAGGCGCAGATCGACGCCGCACTTCAGCGTCAGCCCGGCATGGCGGTGAGCATGCCAGCCTGGCAGGGCGAGCCCAGCGTCAGCGCGCACATCGTCGACCTCTATGCCTACCTGACGGCGCGGGCCGATGGCTCGCAGGGGGCGGGAGTGCCGGTGCGCTGAGTTGGCGGCGACGGCGAGTCCGCTTGAGAAGTCAGGCTGCGAGCGCTTTGTTTGCACTTGCATCGAACGATGCAGGCCGAACCGGTCGGCTTCGTCCGCATGGAATGCCGCAGTTCGACCCTTCGGAGACATTCACTGTCGTGAACGCGTTGTCCCGAAGCGGTCGGCCGTCGATGCATCGCGGCACCGACGATTGCTCTGCGGCAGCTCGTACACACAGCCTCGCCGAAGATTCTTCAGACACTATCCCTTGTGGTCTCCGGGCCGTCCCGCGCTAGTTCTTCGAGGCTTCAAGCGGATAGGGCCAGCTCTTGATTCCGCCCCAGACGAAGACGTACTTGTATCCATCTGCCAGCATCTTCTCGCCAGCCACGGGCGACCGCAGCCCGCCAAAGCAGTAGAGAACCATGTACTTGTCCTTCGGCGGGGGAGCCGTCATCTCACTGGTCACGCCGCCGGGAATGCTGACGGCCGTTGGAATGTGCCCGGCCGCGTACTCCGCGACCGGGCGCACGTCGATGATGACGAAGCGCGGATCTCTGCTCTGAATGACTTTCCGCAAGCCCTCGGGCGTGCTGATCGTCGCCCCTAGGCCTTCGGGCAGGGTATCTACCTGCGCCCAGGTGAGCGTGCTGAGAGGCACGAACAGCAGCAGAGCGATGAACGACAACCTCTTCATGGGACCATCCTCCTGGGATCGATCGCATTCAACCCCTGACAGTGTTTACTTCGTATCTGGCCTGCTGGCCTTGCGCACCATCAAGGGCGCTTGATCGCGTGTCGCTCGTGGCGCGAGTGGGACCCGTTCGCGTCGTGCGCGGGGTTGGGCACAAGCCAGCACCCGCGACTCCAGACATGCGGAAAAGGTGCCTGGGCCTTTCGGGTGCGTGCTGGTCACAGGCCGAAGAAGCATCGGGGGCGCAGCAAACGAAGGGCGAGAAGGGGAGGACATGATTGGCATTCACCGGGAAGCTCGCTGCAGAGTTGGGCACTCCCGCATCGATCACGCGCACCAGATGTTTGTGGACTTGCTCCGCTCGGTGTCGAGCGAGCCTCCAGCCGGAGTGCCGCCGCGAGCACCGCGCCACCTCCGGGATTGCAGCGACTGTCTTCAACGTGCCGCAAAGCTGCCGGTCATGCCCGACTCGTTGTGGCCGACTCCAGACCTATGGAGTATGCGACGGGGCCTCTCGTAGCCACACCGCACAGCCTCGGCTACATCAACAGCGGCGATGGAACCGGCATGCACGCACCCCGGTCGCCCCGCCCCGCTCAGGCCTCAGCACGCCCGCCTACCTCAGCCGCTCACTTGAAGAACCAGTAGCCCACCAGGATGGCGCCGATCACGCCCACCACGTCGGCGATCAGGCCGCAGGTCAGCGCGTAGCGGGTCTTGGCGATCTTGACGCTGCCGAAGTACACGGCCAGCACGTAGAAGGTGGTCTCGGTGGAGCCCTGGATGATGGCGGCCAGCTTGCCTTCGAAGCTGTCCACGCCATAGGTCTTCATCACGTCCACCATCAGGCCGCGCGCACCGCTGCCCGAGAGGGTCTTCATCAGCCCCACCGGCAGGGCGGGGACGAAGTCGGTCGGCAGGCCCATGGCGGCCACGCACCAGGCGATGCCGCCCACCACATAGTCCATGCAGCCGGTGCTGCGGAACACCGAGATGGCCACCAGGATGGCCACCAGGTAGGGAATGATGGAGATGGCGACGCCGAAGCCTTCCTTCGCACCGTCGACGAAGGCCTCATAGACATTGATGCGCCGCCAGGCGCCCACCGCGACGAACAGCACGATGATGGACAGGATCACCACACTGCCCAGCACGCCCACGTACTTGGCCATCACATCCGGCGGGTAGCTGCTCAGCCAGCTGAACAGGCCGGCCATGATGGCAATGAAGCCGCCGAAGAAGGTCAGCACCGGTGCCGTCAGGAGATTGATGCGCTGAACCATGGCCACGGCCACCAGGCCAGCCATGAAGGAGATGAAGGTGCCGATCAGCGTGGGCAGGAAGATGTCCGCCGCGTTGAAGCCGACCAGGCCCTGGCTCACGCCAATGGTCTGGCGGATCGCGATCACCGAGGTCGGGATCAGCGTGATGCCCGCGGTGTTCAGCACCAGGAACATGATCATCGCGTTGCTGGCGGTGTCCTTCTGCGGATTGAGCTCCTGCAGCTCCTTCATCGCCTTCAGGCCCAGCGGCGTGGCCGCGTTGTCCAGGCCCAGCATATTGGCGGAGAAGTTCATCACCATCGAGCCATTGGCCGGGTGGCCCTTGGGCACCTCGGGGAAGATGCGCGCAAAGAAGGGCGCCATGCCGCGTGCAAAGAGCTGGATCACGCCGGCCTGCTCGCCGATCTTCATGATGCCCAGCCACAGGCTCATCACCCCGACCAGACCGAGCGAGATGTCGAAGCCGGTCTTGGCGGTGTCGAAGATGCCGGTCAGCACCTGCGGAAAGATGGCCAGGTCGCCGCCGATCAGGCGCAGCAGCGCCACGCCGAAGCCGATCAGGAAAAAGGCGATCCAGATGTAGTTGAGAACCATGGGGGAGCAATCCTTGCAGGGGTCTCCATTATTCCGGCCGCCACCGCCGCGCCGCCCCGGTGCCGACCCTCGGCCGGCATCACGGCTGGCGGGCGAGCCATAACCGGGTGTGATGGCTGCTGGCGCGTCCCGTTTTGTCACTTCAGTGACAAGGACTGACCCCACTGGTTCGGGGCTACCCCGAGCGTTTCTCGCAACGGGCTCGGTTACAGTCCCCGCACCCAGCTGTAAGCAGAAGAACTACAGGCACCGATGGACAAGACCTCCGTGCGCGCGCACCACCTCGACGGGCTGCTGATGCGCCACCTGCGCAACTTCCTAGGCGAGGTCGAGGCCGACGCCCTCGATCTGTTGCTGGGCCACCTGCAGTGGGTTGAACTGCCCGGCGGCCAGCCGCTGATGACCCAAGGCGAGGCCGGCGACGCGATGTACATGATCGTCAGCGGCCGCCTGCGCACCTATATCGCAGACGAAGACGGCCAGCAGCGCATGGTGCGCGAGATCACGCGCGGCCAGGTGGTCGGCGAGATGAGCCTCTACACCGACGAGCCGCGCTCAGCCACGCTGGTGGCCATCCGCGACACGGTTCTGGTACGCCTGGGCAAGGACGAGTTCCGCAAGCTACTGAGTATCAGCAGCGCCATGTCAATCGCGCTAACGCGCCAGATCATCAAGCGCCTGCAGACCGAGGGCTCTCGCTCCTCGATGGACAGGCCCGTCACCATCGGCTTGCTGCCCGTCAGCGCTGGCGTTGACCTGCGCGGCTTCGCCAACAAGCTGGCAGCCCAGTTGTCGAGCAAGGGTCGGGTCGCGGTGGTGGACGCTGCGCGCCTGGACAGCGAGCTGAGCGCACCGGGGCTGACACAACGCCCTCAGGACGATGCCGAGGCCAACCGCAGCGTGGCCGTGCATCTGGACGAGATCGAAGCCGCGCACGACTTCGTGCTGCTGCTCAGCGATGACACGCCCACCACTTGGACCTATCGCTGCAGCCGCCATTGCGACGAGCTCTATTTGATCGCCGACGCCGACCAGCCGCCGCAGGTCCACCCCATCGAGGACGCATGCCTGGTGCGCCGCCCCCCGCGCACCGACGCGGCCGAGATACTGGTGCTGCTGCATCCTGCCGAACGTCTATCGCCGATCCACACCTCCGCTTGGCTGGACCGGCGCCCGCTGGCCGGCCACCTGCACATCCGGCCCGAGTTGGAGCGCGACATGGCGCGTCTGGCACGCTTGATCAGCCGCACTGCCGTGGGCCTGGTGCTGGCCGGCGGCGGCGCCGCGGCTGGCGCATCTGGG
>JACDQM010000024.1 GCA_015657635.1 Roseateles sp. | reverse complement strand
TCCGGGATCTCGCGGCCGCTCTTCTGATGCAGGCCGATCACGAAGTTCATGAAGTCCATCGAGTCGAGGTCCAGCGCCTCGCGCAGGTCTTCACTGTCGCCCACCGTGGCCAGATCGGCCTCGGGGGCGATGCTCAGGCCACCACCGGGCAAGCCTGCCAGTTGTGCCCGCGCCTGCTCTCAGCTGGAGCTGGAGCTGGAGCTGGAGCTGGAGCTGGAGGCCGAAGGGTCGGCCAGGTGGGGTGTGAGGCGCGCCGAGGGCTTCACCAGGCGCGCAGGGATGCGCGCCGCCGCCGCTGTGTCCTGATTCAACGAACCACCTCCCGCTCGCCTTGGTCACGCAGTGCCGCCCGGACGAGCGCCTGCGTATGCGCATGCGCTGCATGATGCGCACAGGCACCGGGTCAGGGGAGACTTCGGTCAATCTTGTGCGTCGCTCTGCGGGTGAGCCCCAGGGACGCGGTGGCCGGTGCAGCGCCGTCTCAGTACAGCCGGATCGCCATGTCGAAGCTCCAGGTGCGGCGGATCTCGATCACGTCGAAATCGCGCGCCAGCGCCGGCGAGAAAGCCGGGTAGTTGGCCTGGCTGTTGATGACGCGGCGTATCGCTTCGTCGAGCAGAGGGTTGCCGCTGGAGCGCACGAAGCTGATCGACTCGACCGAACCGTCGCTGCGGATCGCCACCGTCACCACCGGATCGGTGTAGGGCGGGCGGGCCAGCTCGCGCACCATCTCGAAGGTCTGGTTGAGCTGGATCTTGCGGCCCCAGGCTTCGGCATAGAGCACCAGCTCGGCATTGCTGTCGATGCGCCCGAACAGACGACCGCGGCGCAGTGGACTGGCCGAAGGCCCCTGCGACTGGCGCGCGGCGGCTGCATCGCGCCTTGCGGCTTCCTCGTCCAGCTGGCGGCCGATGGCGCGCAGGCGGGCCTCACGGCTTTCGGTAGCTGCCTGGGCCGCCGCCTGCACGGCGGCCAGGCGTGCCGCCTCGGCCTGCGCTGCGGCTGACGCCTGTGCGGCGGCTTGCGATGCCGCCGCCTGCGCCGCAGCTTGGCGTGCGGCTTCCTGAGCTGCCGCCTGACGGGCTGCCGCTTGCCGTTCGGCCTCGGCCCGCGCGGCCTGCTGGCGCGCGGCTTCCTGCCGGGCTGCTTCCTGACGCGCGGCCGCTGCCGCAGCCTGCCGGGCGGCTTCCAGGCGCTCGGCTTCAGTGCGAACCGCTTCGGCCCGCGCCGCCTCCTGGCGCGCCAGTTCCTGCTTGGCGGCTTCCTGCCTGGCGGCGGCCTGGCGCGCGGCCTCCTGGCGCTCGGCCTCCAGCCTGGCTGCTTCCTGCCGGGCCAGCTCCTGCCGCAGCGCCTCTTGGCGTGCTGCCTCCAGCCTGGCGGCGGCCTGGTGCGCCGCTTCCCGGCGCTCGGCCTCCACGCGGGCGGCCTCGGCACGCGCGGCTTCCTGGCGCAGCGCTTCCTGCTTCAGGCCGTCCAGTCGGGCGGCTTCCAGCCTGGCTGCAGCATGGTGTGCGGCGGCCAGACGGTCGGCTTCGGCTCGTGCTGCATCGGCCCGCGCGGCTTCTTGTCGGGCTGCGGCCTGGCGGGCCAGTTCACGCTGTTGCTCGGCCTGCTGCTGTGCCAACTGTTGCGCCAATTGCTGCGCCAGCTTCTGCGCCTCCAGGCGCTGGCGCTCAAGTTCGGCCGCGGCCGGATCGGGCACGGGCTCGCTCGGTGCCGAGGCTGCTGCGGCGGGCGTGGGTGCCGAGGCCGGGGTCGGCGCTTGCGGCGTGGCACGCACCGTCCACAGCGCATCTCTGGCCGGCGCGATGGCGATCAGCGCGGGCTCGGTGGCGGTCGGGCGGCTGTCTCCCGTCGCATCGGACTGCGCTGGCGCTGCGGCCGCAGCGTCGGCAGCAAGCTCCGGCACCGCCAGGGCGCTGGGCGCAAGCCAGGCCATGGCGCCCATGTGCTCAGCAGGCTGAGCGGGTGCAGTCTCGTCGGCCGAGGCCAGCACGGCTGACGCAGCCGCGGCAGCTTCACTCGCCGCTGGCTCGGGCGCCGGCGCGCGCTGCAGCAGGCGTCGGCAGGATCACCGCACGCAGCTCGGGCACTTCAACCCGCCGGTCCTTCCAGGGCAGGCTCAGGCCGGGCAGCCCCAGTTCGTTGCCGCCGAAGCTCAGGCTCAGCAGCAGGGCATGGATCAGCAGCGAGAGCAGCAGGGCCGGCAGCGGCGGCCTGGGCTTGGCTTTCCGTGCATCCGCATGATGCGCAGCCGCAGCCGCCGTCGCATCGCTGGCAGGCGCTGGCTGTGCGTGCAGGTCGGGCGCGCTCAAGCGGGCTCCGCCCGCAAGTCACGCAGACTCGGCTCCGCCCACGGTGCAGCGAGGGGCGCGGGTTTTTGGAACCGCAGCGTCTGGAGTTTCACGGCCGGCATGCGGGCTATTGTCTTATCCAATCTGCGCGATCCGAGCCGGGTGCACCCCGAGGTCGCGGGAGGACCTGGATCGGGTCCTGTTGCGCGTATCCGCCACATCGGTTGCGCCGCGTCATTTCATGGCCGCGTCACACGTGGCGGCGAGCATGGCCTTCCAGGACATCACGGGAGCATGCCCCCATGAACCAGGAACCCAGCACACATGTCATCAAGGTCCGTACGGTCTGGATCTCGGACCTGCACCTCGGCACCCCAGGCTGCCAGGCCGCGGCCCTGCTCGACTTTCTGCGCGACGTGGAGTGCGAGACGCTCTACCTGGTCGGCGACATCGTCGACGGCTGGCAGCTCAAGCGCAGCTGGTACTGGCCGCAATCGCACAACGATGTGGTGCAGAAGATCATGCGCAAGGCGCGCAAGGGCACCCGCGTGGTGTTCGTGCCCGGCAATCATGACGAGTTTGCACGGCGTTACGTCTCGCACAACTTCGGTGGTGTCGATGTGGTGGAAGACTGCATCCACCTCACAGCCGATGGCCGCAAGCTCTGGGTCACGCATGGCGATCTGTTCGACGGCGTGATCCAGTGCGCCAAGTGGCTGGCCTATGTGGGCGATGCGGCCTACGAGTTCACGCTGCGGGCGAACCGCCACTTCAACCGCATGCGCGCGCGACTGGGGCTGCCGTACTGGAGCCTGTCGCGCTACCTGAAGCTCAAGGTCAAGCGCGCGGTCTCCTATGTCTCCGACTTCGAGGAAGCGGTGGCGCGCGAGGCGCGCAAGCGCGGCGTGCATGGCGTGGTCTGCGGCCATATCCACCATGCCGAGATGCGCGACATCGACGGCGTGCTCTATTGCAACGATGGCGACTGGGTCGAGAGCCTCACCGCACTGGTGGAGCATGCCGACGGCCGGCTGGAGATCCTCGACTACAGCGCCCATCTGCTGGCCCAGCATGCGCTGACGCGAGCCAAGGCATCGAGCGCGTCGGCGCCGGCACCGGCGCCGCTGCCGCAAGGCGTGGTTGCGAAGCGCTGAGTTCCTGGGGTGGGGCGAGCGACCGGCGCGCTGCGCCCGGTTCAGCGCGCCGCGAGTGCAAAGCTCAAGCCACCAGCGCCTGCCCCAGCGGCGAGTCCAGCAGCGCCTCCACCCGTGCCGCTGTCGGCGGCAGCGCGCCACGGCCGATGCCGATGTGCTCGAAGCCCTGCGCGCGCATCCAGGCCGGGTCGTAGAGATTGCGGCCGTCCAGCAGCAGCGGTGTCTGCATCGCTTCGCGCAGGCGGGCGAAGTCGGGGCTGCGGAACTCGCGCCATTCGGTCACCAGCAGCAGGGCCGACGCACCCTGCGCAGCCGCGTAGGGATCGTCGCAAAGCTGCAGGCCGGCGCGATCGGGCCAGCGTGCGGCCACCGCCGGCATCGCCACCGGATCGAAGGCACGCACCGTGGCGCCGCGCGCCAGCAGCGCGTCGATGATCTTGAGGCTGGGCGCCTCGCGCAGATCGTCGGTGCCGGGCTTGAAGGCCAGGCCCCAGAGCGTGAACGTCAGGCCATCGAGCCGCTCGCCGAAGCGCGCCACCACGCGGTCCACCAGCAGCAGGCGCTGGCGTTCGTTGATCTGCTGCACCTCGTCGAGCAGACCCAGGCGCAGGCCCGTGCCCTCGGCCATATGGCGCAGCGCCTTCACATCCTTGGGCAGGCATGAGCCGCCCCAGCCGCAGCCGGCATAGAGGAACTGGCTGCCGATGCGCGGGTCGCTGCCGATGCCCAGCCGCACCTGCTCGATGTCGGCGCCAAGGCGTTCGGCCAGCATCGCCATTTCGTTCATGAAGCTGATGCGCGAAGCCAGCATCGCATTGGCCACGTACTTGCACAGCTCGGCGCTGCGGCGGTCCATCACCAACATGCGGTCGCGGTTGCGCAGGAAGGGCGCGTAGATCGCGCGCATCAGCAGCGTGGCCTGCTCATCATCCGAGCCCAGCACCACGCGGTCGGGGCGCATGAAGTCCTCGATCGCCACGCCTTCCTTGAGGAACTCGGGGTTGGACACCACCGCAAAAGGCAGCACCGCGGCGCGCGCGCGCAGCTGCTCGGCCACGGCCTGCTGCACCTGCTCGGCCGTGCCCACCGGCACCGTGCTCTTGTCGACGATCACCTTGTAGTCCAGCATGTGGCGGCCGATGCTGCGGGCCGCAGCCAGCACATGCTCGATATCGGCCGAGCCGTCCTCGCTGGCTGGCGTGCCCACCGCGATGAAGACGATGGTGCCGTGGTTGACGCCGCTCGCCGCATCCAGCGTGAAATGCAGCCGGCCGGCGGCGGCATTGCGGCGGATCAGCTCGTCGAGGCCCGGCTCGTGGATGGGCACGCCGCCCGAGTTGAGCAGATCCACGCGCGCCGGATCGACATCCACGCAGACCACGCTATTGCCCATATCGGCGAGGCAGGCCGCGGTGACCAGGCCGACATAGCCGGCACCAAAGACGGAGACTTTCATGGGCGTTTCACCTGCAGGCGGTTGGCAAGGGGGAGGGGCTGGCGCGCCGGGGGCGCTTTCTGCGCCGGCGGGTCCGCCAGCTGGGGCAACCCGCCGGGGCGCACTGTTTCCTTCAAGATGCGCTCCAGGATGTCGGGCACCTCGAAGACGGCGCGGTTGTCGAGCCTGGCGACGCGCTGGCGGAACTGCGGCAGCTCGGCCAGCAGCAGGTCCAGGCCGTCGCGGATCTCGGCCACGGAGCGGATCAGCACGCCCAGGCCCTCGTCACGCAGCCACTGGGCGTTGTAGCGCTCCTGCGGCATCACGCTGGGCCCGTCGAAGCTGAGCACGGGCAGGCCGCAGTGCAAGGCTTCGCTGAGGCTGCCGGGGCCGGGCTTGCCGATGAAGTAGTCGCCCAGATGCAGCAGCGCAGCCATCTGTTCCGTGTAGCCCAGCGCCACATGGCGCCGCTCGGTCGAGGGCTTGCGTTCCAGGCGTTGGCGCAAGTCTTCATTGCGGCCGCACAGCAGGATCAGCTGCTCTTCGGGCAGCGCGCGGGCAATGCGCAGCATCTGCATCGAGCCCTGGCCGCCAAAGCCCACGATGCCCACCGGCAACGCCGGGTCCAGCCCGAGCGCGCGCAGGGCCTCGGTCCGCTCGGCGGGGGACGGTGCCGGCGCATAGAAGTCGGGATGCAGCAGCATGCCGGAGACGCGCGAGATCAGCCCGTCGGCATAGCCGGCATCACGGGCCTGCTGATGGGCCTTGGCGCTGCCGACGATCAGCTGCTGCTGCTGGCCACGTTCGATCCAGAAGTTCGGCGGCGTGTCGGCGATGTCGGTCAGCAGCGTGGCGAAGGGCACGCCCGGCAGGGTGCTGGCCAGCGACTCATGCAGGCAGCGGTTGAAATTGGGAATCAGCGACAGCACCAGCTGCGGCCGGGTGGCACGCCAGTGCTGCTGCAGCGCGCGCAGCAGCGGGCGGTGCGCGACGCGGATCAGGAACTGCAGCAGGCGCAGCTCCTGGCTCATGCCATAGGTCCAGCCGCGTGCCAGCCGGCGGTTGTAGAAGTCCTCGGGCGCACAGCCCAGCGCGCGTTGGAAGCGCTGGCTGGGGTCGATCGCTTCGAACAGATTCACCAGCCGCACCGACCAGGGCCGCTGCTGCTGCTGGATCACGCGCTGCAAGGCCCGTGCTGCGGCCCGGTGGCCGCCGCCGGCGTCGAAGTAGACCAGGGTGATGCGCGTGGCCAGATCGTCCATGCCAGGCAGCATCGGGCGTTGCGATGACCGTGGCGTGACGCTGCCTCGACAGTTTCGTGACGCAGCTCAGTCGGGCAGACGCATCAGGGCCTGGCCGGCCTTGACGCGTGCACCGCACTCGATGCCGGGCAGCAGCGCGAAGCCCTTGGGCGCGAAGATGAGGATGGTGGAGCCATGCTGGAACCAGCCCAGCTCCTCGCCCTTGCGCATCGTGGCGTCGCAGGGCATCTCGTTGGGGCCGCGCCAGCGCAGATGCAGCAGCACATCCAGGAAGTGCAGGCGGATGCTGGCCACCAGGATGGCCGCCACCGGCACCAGCGCCACCTGATGGCCGCCGCGCGCCAGGCGGGTGCGCAGCACCGCGCGTTCATTGCGGCAGAACAGGCGCTCCACGCGCTTGAGCGCGATCGGGTTGACGTTCCAGGTGTCGCCGCTGAGGTAGGTGACATGCTCCACCAGGCCGTCATGCGGGGCGTGGAAGCGGTGGTACATGCTGGAGGTCAGGCGCAGCGTGATGAAGACGCCGTCCTTGAAGGGCGTGATGTCCTGGCTGGGGCCGAACAGCTCGGCCAGCTGATAGGGATAGCCCTTGGCCTGGAACACCGTCGTGCCCTCGACCCGCCCGCAGGCGCCGACGATGCCGTCGCTGGGGCTGGCCAGCAGCGCCGGATCGGGGTCGGCCGGGCGTGCACCATCGACCAGCGCGCGGGTGAAGCAGGCATGCAGGCTGTCGAAGCGCTGCTCGCGCGCGTCGCTCAGGTCCAGATCGGTGAACAGGCGCCAGATGCGGATCGACAGCCCTGCCAGCCAGGGGCTGCGCAGCTGGCTGAACCAGCCCATCCAGCGCGTCAGCAGTGCGCGCGGCACGCGATTGGTCAGCAGAAAGTTCAGATCTTCCTGCAGCAGCAGCTGGCGCAGCATTCTCTTCATGGGGTGGTCATCCACTTGTCAAAGCAGCTTGGTAAATACGCGGCATCGTCAACCGGCCGCACTCATGGAACATCAAACGCTTGCACTGATCACTCTTGGCGCCGCACTGAGCCTGGCGCTGCCGCGCCTGCATCGGCGCCTGCAGCTCTCGCGCGCCAAGCACCGCTCGCTGGCCGGGCACTCGCGCATGGCCAAGCGCGTGGCCGGCCTGCTGCCGGGCTATGCCTACGATGAGGCGCGCTTCTTCGGCGCCGATGGCGCACCGCCCGAGCTGCAGGCCCGCCGCCGCGCCGCCTTCGAGCGCCTGTGCGCGCAGTTCGCCGAGCGCTACGCCCGCGGCGCCGAGATGAGCGCGGCCGCGCGCGGCCTGCTGCCGGATCTGCAGTTCACCAGCCGCTACCGCGTGCCTTTCCAGTTCAGCCCCTATCTGCGCGAACGGCTCAAGCTCAGCGCTTTTGTCGACAGCAGCAGCGGCGTGAAGATCAAGGATGTGGACGGCAACGAGGCCTATGACCTGGCGGGCTCCTACGGCGTCAATCTGTTCGGCTACGACTTCTACAAGGCCTGCATCGCCGAAGGCGCGGCCCTGGTGGCCGAGCTGGGACCGGTGCTGGGCAGCTACCACCCCTGCGTGCTGGACAACGTGCGGCGCCTGGCGCGCATCTCCGGCCAGGACCAAGTGTCCTTCCATATGTCGGGAACCGAGGCGGTGATGCAGGCCGTGCGGCTGGCGCGTTATCACACGCGGCGTTCGCACCTGGTGCGCTTCTGTGGCGCCTATCACGGCTGGTGGGAAGACGTGCAGCCCGGCCCGGGCAACCCGCTGCCGCCGCGCGATGTCTACACGCTGCAGGACATGAGCGAGCGCGCGCTGCAGGTGCTGCGCACGCGCCGCGACATCGCCTGCGTGCTGATCAATCCGCTGCAGGCCCTGCACCCCAATGCCTCGGCGCCGGGCGACTCCTCGCTGGTGGACAGCGGCCGGCGCGCCGGCTTCGACCGCGCGGCCTACACGCAGTGGCTGCAGCGCCTGCGCGAGGTCTGCAGCGAGCGCGGCATCGTGCTGATCTTCGACGAGGTGTTCCTGGGCTTCCGCCTGGCACCGGGCGGCGCGCAAGAGTATTTCGGCGTGCGCGCCGATATGGTGACCTACGGCAAGACGCTGGGCGGCGGTCTGCCGGTGGGCGTGGTGTGCGGCCGCGCCGACCTGATGCAGCGCTACCGCGACGAACGACCGGCCGACATCTGCTTCGCGCGCGGCACCTTCAACAGCCACCCCTATGTGATGGGCGCGATGAAGGCCTTTCTCGACCGGCTGGAATCGCCCGAGGTGCAGGCAATCTACGAGGGCATGGACGAGCGCTGGAACGCGCGTGCTGCCAGCCTGAACGATCGCCTCGCAGCGGCCGACCTGCCGGTGCGCGTCGCGAATATGAGCACGGTCTGGACCGTGCTCTACACCCAGCCCTCGCGCTACAACTGGATGCTGCAGTTCTATCTGCGCCGCCATGGCCTGGGCTTGAGCTGGGTGGGCAGCGGACGCTTCATCTTCAGCTTGAACTACACGGATGAGGATTTCGAGCAGGTGGCGCAGCGCTTTGTGGCCGCTGCGCAGGACATGCAGGCCGATGGCTGGTGGTGGCGAGACGAGAAGGCCAGCAACCGCAGCATCCGCCGCAGCATCCTCAAGGAAGTGCTGCAGCGGATTCGAGCTTAGGAAAGCTCGCAGAATGCTTGGGGGCTTAACCCCGGCGGACCTCGGGCATGGGGTCCAGCAGCTCACCCTTGAGCAGATAGAAGGGAGCCTTGTAGTACTGCAGGATGTCCCACACCGGGTCGGTGATGATCTTGGTGGCCCAGGCGATGCCGGGCACCAGGCTGCGCTCCTTCACCCACAGCTGCAGCACGCGCAGCAGCACGGCGGTGACGCCCAGCGAAAGCCAGGCCATGCCCACGTCGTGCAGCCAGCCCTTGGTATCGGTGGCCGGCTCGATCAGGCCGCCCAGCGAGGGGAAGAACCACAGCGCCAGCGGCAGCAGCCCCCACACGCTCAGCAGCACCACCTTGCGGCGCATGTTGTAGCCCACCTTCACTTCTTCCTTGTATTCGTCGCTGACCTGGTTGATCTGGTCGAAGCCGCGCGGTTCGAAGAAGAAATGGCCGGCCTGGCGCGTGGTCATCGACACGCCCCAGGCGACCAGCGCCGCCGTCGCCGGATCGACGAACAGCAGCGCATAGGCGCACAGAAAGGAGATCGCACTGATCAGATGCAGGGTCTGGTTGATGCGGCTCTGGTGGTAGAAGCGATGGTCGTCCCAGCGCTGGATCGCGAGCAGTTCAAGGAAGTTCTTCACGGGCGTCCTCTGTGTGTCGGTCGTGGATGGGTCGCCGGAGTTCCAGTGCAGGCCGCACAAGGGCTGAGTCGCTGAGACGGAGCCGGCGCGGGCCCGATGCTGCGCAGATTGGATGACCGCGGCGTGACAGATCCATGTCCGATCGCTGTCAGCCGGCTTGTCACGCAATCGTCGCTTGCGGCGGGCAGCATCCGGGTATGCAAGACAGCAGCGCCGCCCATCTCGTCGTCGACCATCTGCCCGCAAGGCGCCGCAGTCTGCGCGTGGCGGTGGTCACCGAAACCTATCCGCCCGAGGTCAACGGCGTGGCCCTGACCCTGGCCCGCGTGGTGCAGGGCCTGAGCGACATCGACCACGATGTGCAGCTGATCCGGCCGCGCCAGCCGTCCGAGGGCGGTGTGGCCGACGCGGCGGATGAGTCCAGCCTGCAGCAGGTGCTGATGCGCGGCATCCCGATCCCGCGCTATCCGAATCTGCGCATGGGCATGCCGGCTAGGCGTTATCTGAAGACCTTGTGGTCGCACCAGCGGCCGGATGTGGTGCATATCGCCACCGAGGGGCCGCTGGGCTGGTCGGCGCTGCAGGCAGCCGCACAGCTGCACCTGCCGATCAGCTCGGACTTCCGCACCAACTTCCACAGCTACAGCAAGCACTACGGCGTGGGCTGGCTGCAGCGGCCCATCATGGCCTACCTGCGCAAATTCCATAACCGCACGCACTGCACCATGGTGCCCACCGAGGCGCTGCGCGCCGATCTGCAGCGCCATGGTTTTCACAGCCTGCAGGTGGTGTCGCGCGGCGTGGACCTCAGCCAGTTCGACCCCGCCCACCGCAGCCCGGCGCTGCGTGAAAGCTGGGGTGCTGGTCCGCAAGACCCGGTGCTGCTCTGCGTCGGTCGGCTGGCCTCGGAAAAGAACCTGGAGACCTTGATCGAGGCCTACCAGCGCATCCGCGCTCAGCGGGCCGGCACCCGGCTGGTGCTGGTGGGCGACGGCCCGCTGCGCGGCGCGCTGCAGCAGCAATGCTCGGATGCGGTGTTCGCCGGCCAGCGCAGCGGCCTGGACCTGGCGGCGCATTACGCGTCGGCGGACCTCTTCATGTTCCCCAGCGTGACCGAGACCTTCGGCAATGTCACCGTCGAAGCGATGGCCAGCGGCCTGCCGGTGCTGGCCTTCGACTACGCCGCCGCGGCCGAGCTGATCCGCGAAGGCGTGGAGGGCCGGCTGGTGAAGCTGGGCGATAACGCGGCCTTTGTGCGTGCCGCGCTCGCCTTGGCGACCGAGCCGCGCGCGCAATGGCAGGGCTATGGCGTGGCGGCGCGCCAGCGCGCGCTGTCGCTGGACTGGCGCCAGATCGTCGCGCAGTTCGAGTCGGTGCTGTGCGGCGTGATCAGCCACGCCCAGGGGGGTGTTGTCAGCCCGACCCGGGTCAGGATGGCCTGAAGCCCGACGCTCAGCTGGCGTAGGGGTCGGAAGCCGGATTGCCGTTCAGGTCGGTCCAGATGTCCTCAGGCTGCGAGCGGTCGCGGTGCAGCAGTCGGTCATGGTCGGGGTAGGTGACCCGATCCTTGGGCGCTCGCGTGCCGACCACCAGGCATCTGGCAGGCACCGAGCCTCGATTCCACAAGAAGTGCCCGATCGGAGTGCCGGCCTTGAAGGTTGCCGCATCTCCGGCGCGCAAGAGGGTCTGCTGCTCGCCTTCGACCACCGTGATTTCGCCATCGAGCACATAGACCAGCTCATCCTCGTCGCTGTGCCAGTGCTTGATCGAGGAGCGCGTGTCGGGCTGCAGCAGCTGCACGAAGGCGCCGAACTGCGTCAGCCCGCCCGGCTGGCTGATCCAGCATTCCAGATTGGGCGGCTTGTCCTTGAAGTAATGGATCTGCTCGATGTGTTGCTGGGCCGGCGTGATGATGGGCATGGCGCTCTCCGGTGGGGGCGGTGCGGCTCCGAGTCCGCGCGCAGCGCTGGCTGTGCTGCGCGCGAGGACGTAGGAAAGCCGATCAGGACTCTTCGCTGGCGATGAACTTGTAGGCGAGGGCGCCCAGCATGGCACCAATGATGGGTGCCAGCCAGAACAGCCACAGCTGAGCCACGGCCCAGTCGCCGACGAACAGCGCCACGCCGGTGCTGCGAGCCGGGTTCACCGAGGTGTTGGTGACGGGGATGCTAATGAGGTGGATCAGCGTCAGCGCCAGGCCGATCGCAATCGGGGCAAAGCCCTGCGGCGCGCGCTTGTCGTCGCGCCCAGGATGATCAGCAGGAAGAAGGCGGTCATCACCACCTCGGTCACCAGCGCGGCTGTCAGCGAGTAGCCGCCGGGAGAATGGGCGCCGTAGCCGTTCGATGCGAAGCCCTTGGAGACATCAAAGCCGGGTGCGCCACTGGCAATCACATAAAGCACCGCTCCGGCGGCCAGCCCGCCCAGCACCTGAGCCACGATGTAGGGCGCCAGCTTGGCGGCAGGAAACCGCCCACCCAGCCACAGGCCGACCGAGACGGCTGGGTTCAGATGGCAACCCGAGATGTGGCCGATGGCAAAGGCCATGGTCAGCACCGTGAGGCCGAATGCGAGCGACACGCCATGCAGGCCTATGCCCAGCTGTGGAAACGCGGCGGCCAGCACGGCGCTGCCGCAGCCGCCGAGCACCAGCCAAAAGGTGCCCAGGAATTCTGCTGTGTACTGTTTCATCGGATCGCCCTTGAGTGAATGATGGAGTCGACCATCAGGCGCATTGCTGAGAGGCCTGCGCAGATGGGCGGGCATCAAAAACGATAGGCCCGCGCGGCGCACGATACGCCAGACGGCCCGGCACTCCAAGAGGCATCGCTGCGAGATTCTGCGGGCGGGTGGGGAGAGCCAGAGGGCGGCGCCGCAGCCTCGGCGTCAGGGGCTGACGCGAACGAAGGCGGCCGTGGCTCGAAACTGGCCGGCTGCTTCATCCAGCAGCAGGAGCTTTCGGCTGCGTTCGGGCGCTGTGTCGGTCTGCAGTTCGGCGAAAAGCTGTTCGATGGCCCAGATTTCCTGCAATCGAGCCGAGAGCTCGGTGGAGCGTGCCGAACCGATCAGGTCACCCACCGCTTCGTTCATATGCTGCGCATGGGCCGCCAGTTCTGCACACATGCCGGCAGGAAACTGGTTCGCGCGAAGCGATTCGGCCGTGCCTGCGATGGTGCTGGCGATCGCGTCAATGAAGTCGGCCACTTCCTTTTTTCGGTCCGCCCGCGCCTTCGCCAGCTCGCCTCGCAGGCCGAAGAGGGCCTTTCCAACGCTGAGCAGTGTCTCGATGATCGCGCTCATAGCCACTCCATGCCGATTGAGGCCCTCCCGCAGGGCCAGGAACCAGGAATCTAGCGTCCTGGCCGCGCAATGCCATCGCCACTGCGGGGGAGTTGCATGTCTGAAGCGGCTTATGGAAGGCGGCCGGTGAGGCTCGATCAGGCGGCTATTGCATCAGCCGCGGCAAGGCCCCAGTGCCGACGTGCGGCGTCAAGCACGAGGGTTTCGCCGTCGGCAACGTGGCGGTCACCGTAGGCAGCTGCGACCGCCAGTCGGAACACCCTTCTCTGCAAGTCGGGCTCGTCCACTTCGTCCATCAATGAGCGCAAGGCCTGCTCATCCAGACCACCGAGCATCGAGCCTCCGGCGGCGTTCCCCATCAACAAGTCTTCGCACAGCGTCTGGACGATGCGGGGCAAACCGTCCGGCGGCAGGCCCAGTTCCTGTGGTGCGTCGAGCTGCTCGAGCGCATCGAACTCCGAGCGGCAGACATGGCCGTCGGCGATCAGGACCAGGGCCAAGATGCGAGCGGCGGCTTCGGGGCTGTTGCGAGGGTAGGTGCGCATGGCAGGGTTCTTTCTTAAATGGGCGGGTGTTGCGCAAGCCCGCTGCTGGAGGGCTTGCGGGCCGTGGATGGGCGCCGTCAATCGCGCCAGTCGTGCCGGCTGGGGCGCTGCTGGCGGCGCGCGTGATGCGTGGGCTCAGTCCGGATCGGGATGGGCCGCAGCACCGCAGTGCTCGGGCCGCCCGCCAGCGTCTGCTGCAGCTGCTGCCAGGCCTGCTGCAGGCCCTCTGCGACGCGCTGCAGCCAGCCCATGCGACGGGAGTCTTGGTGTTTGAGACGAGCATTCATGCTCAGGCCTTCAGAGAGTTGCGACAAGCTGGAATGTGGAGGCGAAAGGCAGCAGTAAAAAGCAGTGAATCAGTGATCGAAGCTTCTGCAAAGGAGAAGCTGGTGCCGGGGTCTGTTGCCGTCGCGTCAGTACGCCCGCATCACGCGGCTCAGGCTCGCGAAGGCCGGACTTCCGTGACCGCATGCGGACAAAGGCCTGCTCGGCGGCCGAGAAGTCCCACTGCTCGATCTGGCAGCAGCCCGGGCTGGCGCAGCTCTCGCCCCAGCGCAGCAGGTTCACTGAGTTGGGTACGTCCCGGCGCAGGCGTGATGACACGGCCGTGCCTGCCTGCACGGCCCACATCGGCCGCGACAGATCATGGTCGAGCCGGACGACAAAGGGCAGGTGAATATGCCCGCCCATGACGAGGTCGGCACCGGCAGCGGCCCAGTGCCTGAGGGCCTCGGCGTGGCCGCGCAGCAGGTTCGGCACATCGGCGGCGCGCGTGACGGCCACCGGCTGGTGCACCACCACCACGCGCAGCTGCCCGGGCCGGGCGCCGGCCAGGGTCTGAGCCACACGCTCGATCTGTGCCCTGGACACCTCGCCATGCTTGTGCCGCCACGGCCGCGTCGTATTGACGCCCAGCACCATCAGCCCGGCCGAATCGTGCGTGGGTTCCAGATCGGCACCGAAGGCGGCGCAGTGGCGCGCATAGGGGCGGCGCAGGCGCGCCCATAGGTCGAACAGCGGGATGTCGTGGTTGCCGGGAATCGCCAGCAGCGGCGCCGCCAGCTGCTCGGTGAAGGCCCGGGCCGCCAGGAACTGAGCGGGCCGCGCGCGCTGCGTGATGTCGCCGGAGAGCACCACCAGTTCGGGCCGCAGCTGCCGTGCCAGCGCCAGCAGCGCGGCCATGACGGGTGCCTGCTCGGTGCCGAAATGCGTATCCGAGATCTGCAGCACGAGGCTCATTCGGCGCTCCTGTCGGTGCTGTCGGGCTGCGGCATCAGCAGGTACAGCGGCCGTTCAAGCACGCGGAAGTCGAGCGGTGCGCGCATGCGTGTGACCTCGCCATCGAAGGCCACCTTGACGCCCCGGCGGCCACGGGCGAGTGTCGGCCGCACCACCATGTGCCTAAACTCGAAGCGCTCCACGCTCTGCGCCTCGCCGAGCGTGCCCATCGCGCCATGCAGCATCAGCCGCAGCATCGCCAGCGTACCGATCGGGCGCAGCATCACGGCGGTGATGCAGTCGTCCTCAGGCCCCTGCGCGGCGTCGTTGAGCGGATGGACCAGCGGCTGCACGCCCAGCTGTTCCAGCTGCAGCCGGTTGTTGCCCACGAACAGGGTCAGCGTGCGCACATCCTGCACCGAGCTGCCTTGCTCGATATGCAGGCGCAGCTGCCTTTGCGCGCGCAGCAGGGTGACCGCGGCCGCCCACAGTGCCACCCAGCGGCTGCGCCCGAAGCGTGCCTTGTAGGCTTCGCGATCTTCCAGCAGGTCTGGGTAGAGCCCCACGCTGGCGTTGACAAGGAAGACGCGCTCGTTGATCGCCGCCACCCGCACCGGCTGCGGCGTCCAGCCCAGCAGACCGCGCGCCGCCTCGGCCGGGTCGGCGGGAATGCCATGCGTGCGGGCGAAGTAGTTGAAGGTGCCCTGCGGCACCACGCCCATCGCACAGCCCGCCGCATGCGCGGCTTGCGCCACGGTGTTGAGCGTGCCGTCGCCGCCGACGGCCACCACGGCGGTGCGCGCGGCGCTGGCGCTGGCGGCCGCCTGCTGCGCGACCTGGGCCAGCTCGGCCGGCTGGCTGAAGCGCAAGCTGCCGCGCCGCCCGGCTTCCTGCAGCGCCTGCTCGATGATCTCGCCCTTGCGATGGGCGTCATGGCTGCCCGAGGCCGAGTTGATGACGAACTGCAGCGGGGCCGCGAGGTCGATGGCGGGGCAGGCAGACATGGACCAGGCAGGACGGAGCGGGCGGAGCGCGCTCAGGCGTGGCGCAGCAGATCGCCAAAGACCGTGTATTCGCCATCCTTGCGATCCGCCCCCGGTGCGTCGTACAGCACCAACCAGTTCGGCTGGCCGCCCGACCACTGCGGCGGCACATCGCAGATCGCCTCGGCGCGGTTGCTGCCGCGCCCGTGAGGCAGCGAGACCGATTCGGTCAGGGCCGCCTCGAAACGCACCGGCTCGCGGTTGGCCGCCAGCTGGGGCTTGGCTGCAGGCCACTTGAAGACGCGGATCTCGCCGTTCAGCACCATGGTCGGTCCGGCCAGGATGTAGAGGTCGTCACCGGAGAAGTGCAGGTCGCGGATGCCCAGGCCGTCGAGCTGCAGGAAGTGCTTGCGCACCAGCGTGCCGGCCTCGTCCAGCGCCACCAGGCGCAGCTGCTCGCCGCGGGTCTCCACCTCGATTTCGAGCAGCGCCGACCAGCCGCGCAGCACCGGGCCTCGCAGGCCCAGCAGCAGGCGGCGGCCATCGACCGCCAGGCCTTCGATGTCGAAGCCGTTGTCCTTGCCCGGGATCGCCATATAGGGCCCGAAGTGCGGATCGTCAGCCAGCGCGCGGGTGAGCTGATTGGTCTGCGCATCGCCTTTCAGGCGCAGCGCCCGGCGGCCATCGGCAGCCTGGCGCACCAGGCAGGGCACGCCCTTGGCGTCGTTCTCGATCGGCAGGCAGGCCAGCAGACGTCGGTTGCGGTCGAGCGTCACCTTGGCCAGCCGTTTGGCGTTCTCGGCATGGTCGCGGTCCGGTTTGGCGTTCTTGCGCTTCAGACCATGCGATCCGACCACCCACAGGAAGCCGTCCGCCACCGCCATGCCCTCCAGGTCGGCCTCTTCGTCGGCCGTGCCGGGCAGCTCCAGCAGCTCGGACAAGGGGAAGTCCTGCACCTCGCCGAAGCGCAGGGTTTCCTGCCCCACCGGTTCGAGCCGGCGCAGCCGGTCCAGGCCGCAGGCTTCGTCGCCGGCCACCCAGAGCCAGTCACCGGAGAAGGCGGCGCCTGACAGGTTGGCGTGAACCAGCGAGCCGGCTGTGAATTCAAGGCGCACGGCATTGGCGCTTCGGGTCTTTGGCATGGGCGGCAGTCTCGGCAAGGCGGCATGTGGAACATGAGGCGGCGGGCGGCCTGCAGCCGCTGCAAGCCGTCCCCGCTGGGCCAGTCAGTGTGCCGTTGGAAGCGAGTTGCATGTTCAGGTTTTTCCGATGGTGTAGTTCGCGAAATGGCTGCTTTTCCAACAGCAACAGAGGCCCGACATTGCAGTGACCCCCAACCGATGGAGACCCGTGATGCAAGTCCTCTTCAAGTCGCGTGATACGCAAGCGGCCGATTTGCGTGAACTGGCCGAGCGCCGCGTGCGCTTTGCGCTGCGACGCCTGCGCTGGCTGGTGCCGCGCGCAGATGTGCAGATGTCCGATGTGAATGGCCCGCGGGGCGGCATCGACAAGCGCTGCCAGGTGGAACTGCGAACCGATGGCGCCGGCTCCGTCGTCGTCGCGGCGGTCGCGAAGGACTGGCGCTCCGCGCTGGACAGTGCCCTGGGGCGCGCCGCCCGGCTGCTCTTGCGGCTGTGGCGCCGCAGCCATGACGACCGGCGCTTGCGCCAGCGCCTGCTGAGCCACGAAGTGGGTGACAGGGCGATGTGAAGCCGCTTGTGCCAGGGCTGGCGGTGGGGCCTATCGCCTGTGCCTTTGCCGCCAGATCAGTGCTGCCATGCCCAGCGCAATCGCGCCGCCGAAACCGCTCATCAGCAGGACGATGCTGACGCCTTCGCGCAGCAGCAGCGCGTAGACCGCCAGCATGGCCAGCACACTCGCGTTTTCATAGAAGCCCTGCACGGCGATGGAGCAGCCGGCGCTCAGCAGCACATGGCCGCGGTGCTGCAGCAGCGCATTCATCGGCACCACCAGCAGGCCGCCGACCGCGCCCACCAGCACCAGCAGCGGCAGCGCGGCGGCCACGCTGTGGGTCAGGCCGATCAGCGGAATCAGCAGACCCAGCGCCACGCCAAAGCCGAGCATGCGCCGCGCCTGGCTGAGCGGCACCCAGCGACCGGCCGCGCTGGCGCCCAGCACCACGCCCACCGCCACCGCCACCTGCAGCAGCGTGGCCTCGGCCAGCGGCAGGCCCAACCGGTCTTCGGCCCAGCGCAGCACGGCGAACTGCAGCGTGGCGCCCAGGCCCCAGAACACCGTCGTCACGGCCAGCGACAGCCCGCCTTCGGCATCGCGCCAGAGGGTGCGCTGCTGGACGGCGAAGCCACGCAGCAAGGCCAGCGGATGGAAGCTGCGTCGGGCATAGCGCACGCCGCTATCGGGCACGCGCAGGTTCAGCGCGCTGGCCGCAGCATAGAGGCCCAGGATCAGCAGCAGCGAGGGCAGGTAGCGCGTCGCCGCCAGCAGCAAGGCCGGGTCGGACAACGCGGCCATCAGCCCCATCGACAGCGCGCTGTCCAGCCAGAAGGGCGCGACCAGCAGACCGCCCAGCACCGCACCCGCCAGCGCCGCACCAACCACCGACACCTCCAGCCAGCCATTGGCCGCCACCAGCGCTTGCGGCTGCACCAGCTCGATCAGCAGTCCGTACTTGGCCGGCGCGTAGCCTGCAGCGCCCAGGCCCACGATGGCAAAGGCGGCCACTGGGTGCAGGCCCAGCAGCAGGGCCAGCAGGCCGAGCATCTTCAGCGCATTCATCCAGCGCATCAGGCGGTGCTTGGGCAGGGCATCGGCCAGCGCGCCGATGAAGGGCGCCAGCAGCACATAGGCCAGCGTGAAGCCGAACTTCAGCAGCGGCGCCAGCCAGGGCGCTTCACCGCGCTCGATCAGCAGCGCGATGGTGACGATCAGCAAGGCGTTGTCGGCCAGCGATGACAGGAACTGCGTGCCGATCAGCGCATGGAAGCCGCGCGGCAGGCGCGGCCTTGCGGCCGCTGGCAGCGCAGGCTCGCCGGGCGTTTGATCGCAGTCCTGATGCCGCCATGCGCGCTGGGCCATGGGGGTGCAGCATCGCCGCCCGTGATGAAGGCCGCGTGAAGAACTGGTGACAGGGTGGTGTCGGCGGGGAACTAGGAATTGCGGTGCATCCGGTGCCAGATCAGCCAGCCCAGCAGGGCGGTGATGCTGCCCACGACCAAGACCATCCAGACGAAACCATGCGCGTGCTCGGCCAGCGGGATGCCGCCCACATTCATGCCCATCAGGCCGGCAATCAGATTGATGGGCAGTGCCATCACCGTGACGGTGCTGAGCATGAACAGGCTGCGGTTGTTTTCCACTGCCACCCGCGCGGCCGCCTCGTCCTGCAGCAGGCGGATGCGTTCCTGCAGCGCCGCGATGTCCCGCAGCACCACCGCGAAGTCCTCACCGGCCTGGCGCAGGCGCTCGGCATCGCCGGATGAGACAAAGGGCGGTGGGTTGGCCAGCATGCGCATCAGGGCGCCAGGCTCGGGCGCCAGCCAGCGCTGCAGGCGCACCGCCAGCCGGCGCAGGCGTGACAACTCGGCGCTGTGGCCGCCGGTCATGCCGGCCAGCACCGCGTCCTCGATATCGTCGATGCGCTCGGTGGCGCTGCGCACGATGCGCTGCAGCTCGTCGGCCTGGTCACGCAGCAGGTTGTCCAGCAGGGCCACCGGCGTGGCCAGGCGTTCGCCGCGCTTGACGTCGGCGCGCAGCCGGTCGATCGAACGCAGCGGCTGGCGCCGCGCGCTGACCACCAGGCCGCCGCGCAGATGCACCCACAGCGTGGAGACATCGTTGGCGTCGAAGCTGAAGTCGAACAGCACATCGTTGATGACGGCAAACAGCGCATCACCCTCGCGCTCGATGCGCGAGGAGCGCGAGCCGGCGTGCGGTGCTTCGAAGAACTCGTCGCCGAGCGCCGCCAGGCTGCGCAGCCACTGCTCGCAGCGCGCATGTGAGAGGTTGAAGTGCAGCCAGACGAAGCTGCCATCAGCGGCCGCCTGCGCCGCACCGCCCGCGCGCAGCCAGGCGGCGGCCTCGTCAGAATCGATCGGCTCGCCCGCGGCGTCAGGGCGGAAGCGGTAGCCGCAGATCAGTCCATTCGCGTCCGCGCCGTAGTTGGACGTGGTCAGCGCGGGCCGGGCGGACGGGGAGCTTGGGTCAGGCATCGGTGGTGGGTGAGGGCAGCGCTCAGGCTTGGCGACGGCAAGACCGCGGGCCAAGCGGCGATGCTAGAGCGGCTTCATGTCGGTTTGATGTCAGTCCCTTGCGTTGCTTGTCTTGAATGGTATAAACGGTATATACAGTTTATGGAGACCCTTGACATGATCGCTTCTGAAGCCAGCACTCAAGCCGCACCGGCCGCAGCCCCAGCCAAGGCCAAGCCGCTTGTGAAGAAGGCGGCGGCCAGCAAGCCCGCTGCCAAAGCGGCCGCCAAGGCTGCTGCCAAGCCTGTGGCCAAGCCCGCTGCCAAGACTGCTGCCAAGACTGCTGCCAAGCCTGCTGCAAAGACGCCGGTGAAGATGCCGGCCAAGGCTGCAGCGGCCAAGCCGGTGAAGAAGGCCGTGGCGCCCAAGGCCGCCAAGCCTGCCAAGGCCCCGAAGACGGCCAAGCCGGCCAAGGCTGCGGAGAAGCCGCGCGTCAAGCTGGTGCGCGACAGCTTCACGATGCCGGAGATGGACTTTGCGCTGCTCGATCAGCTCAAGGCCCGCGCGCTGGAACTGCAGCGCCAGGCCAAGAAGAGCGAGTTGCTGCGCGCCGGCCTGCAGGCCCTGGCCGCGCTGGCGCCGGCCCAGCTGCTGCAGGCGCTGGAGCGCCTGGCCCCGGTCAAGACCGGCCGGCCCAAGAAGGGCAACTGAGCTGCGTTCCAGCCCCATTAGGGCTGGTTTGCGGGCTCAGCCAAGCAGCTTGTATCGCTGCTTGGCCTTCGCCAGCCGACGAGGTCCTTCCGGACCTCGTGTGCGGGCTCAGTCGTCGTAGCGCTGCATCACGTAGTGGCCGGGCGCGCTGCCGAGTTCCGGCAGATGTGCCGGCACCCGCGCCGCCACGCTCTCGCCGCTGCCTTGCGCGATCAGCCAGTCTGACCAGGCCGGCCACCACGAGCCTTCATGGCTGGGCGCCTGCTGGCGCCATTGCTCGGGCGTCAGCCGGGGCGCGTCGGCGGTCAGCGTCAGGGCCTGATAGCTGCGCCGCGGATGGCCGGGCTCGGACAGGATGCCGGCGTTGTGCCCGCCGCGGGTCAACACAAAGTGCAGCGGCGCCTGGGTCAGCTGGTGGATCTTGTAGACCGAGGTCCAGGGCGAGACATGGTCGGTGACTGTGCCCACCGCGAACACCGGCAGGCGCAGATCGTGCAGCGACACCGGCTCGCCGGCCACCGGGTAGCGGCCTTGCGCCAGGTCATTGCGCAGGTAGAGGCTGTGCAGGTATTCGCTGTGCATGGTGGCCGGCATGCGGGTGAGATCAGCATTCCAGCTCATCAGGTCATTGCCGCTGTCGCGTTCGCCCAGCAGGTATTCGCGGATCGCGCGCTGCCAGATCAGCTCGCGCGAGTGCAGGAACTGGAAGGACTCGCCCATCTGCCGGCCGCTCAGATAGCCGCGCTCGGCCATCATGTCTTCCAGCCATTGCACCTGGTGCGCGTCGATCAGCGCACCCAGCTCGCCGGGCTCGGTGAAGTCCACCTGTGCGGCCAGCAGGGTCAGGCTGCGCAGCTCGGGCATGGCTTCCAGGCCAGGGCGGCGCCCAGGTTCGGCCAGTGCTGCGGCGGCAATCGCCAGCAGCGTGCCACCCAGGCAATAGCCCATCGCGTGCACCGGCTCGCCGGTGATCGCGTGCACCACGGCCAGCGGCTCGAACACGCCGAGCTGCAGATAGTCGTCCATGCCTAGCAGGGCGTCCGAGGCATCCGGGTTGCGCCACGAGGTGATGAAGACCGTGTGCCCCTGCGACACCAGATAGCGCACCAGCGAGTTGTGCGGCGACAGGTCCAGGATGTAGTACTTCATGATCCAGGACGGCACGATGAAGACGGGCTCGCGCTGCACCGTGGGGGTGCTGGGCGCGTACTGGATCAGCTCCACCAGATCGTTGCGGAAGACCACCTCGCCGGGTGTGGTCGCCAGGCCCTGGCCGGGCGCCAGCGGCGGGACGGCCGATTCGGCCTCGGCCGGCGCGGGCAGCGGCTCCAGGCCATGGCGCAGGCGCCAGTCGTTCAGCTTGTTGCAGGCGCCGCGCAGCAGGCTCTGGCCTTGGCTGCCCATCGCGGTCTGCAGCACCTCGGGCTGGGTCAGCGGCCAGCTCGCGGCGGCCATGAAGTTGCTGGCCTGGCTGCTCAGCAGCCGCATCACCTCGCTGTGGTGCGGGCTCACGCCCGGCAGGGCCAGCGACTGCTGCCACCAGGCCTGGCTGCCATCGAGCAGGGCCTGGCTCAGCTGGCGCAGCGGCTCAGCGGGCTGGGCACCGGCACCTGACTCAGGCGCTGCATCAGCCTGGGTGGCCGACCAGGCCTCCAGCACCGCGGCCGGCCACTGCAGCAGGCGCGTCGCGGCGGTGGCCGGAGAGTTGGCCCAGTTGAGGCTCCAGTCCATGGCGGCCAGGCTGATCGACACCGGCGACCAGCCGGCGCCGGCTCGCGCCTGCAAAGCATGCCACTGGCGATCCAGCCGGGCGGCCGCCTGCAGCGCATCGGCCTGTGCATCTGGCGCATCGTCGAGTTCGGATGGGGCAGGGGAGACGGGCCAGGGAGCGCGCATGTTCGAGTCCTGAGCAGGCAAAGATGAGGCTTGCAGGTGTACCGCATCAACAAGTAGCCGATGTGGCAATGCGGCTGAATCTTGAGCCAGATCAGGTCGCGTTGCCGGCCGCAGGCGCTGTCAACAGCGCGTCACATAGCGCTGCCCACACTGGCCGTCCCTACCGACTCTGGCGTGCCCCTCGGGCACGAGCCGCATGGAAAAGACAGGTGCAATCGCTTCTTTGGGGCAGCAAAGCCTGCTGCTGCCGGCCTGGGTCAACGCGGCGCTGGGCGCGAATGACCGGCTCAAGCTGGTGCTGACCGTGCTGCAGGCGGCTGCCGCCCATGCACTGGCGCCGCAGCAGGCGCTGCCGGATCTGCGCCATGAGATGGCGGCTGCCGGGCTGGACGCGCCCTGGCTGCGCGAGCTGGCCGCCAGTGCCAGCCGCGATGCCGAGGATGTGCTGCTGCCCGAGCTGCCGTGCTTGTGCGCGCAGCTGGCCCAGGACCTGGCCATCATGGCGCGGCCGCTGCTGGAGACCGAGACCGATGCGGCCACGCGCCAGCGCTGCGAGCGCTGGCTGGGCCGGCTGGCGTCGGTACAGGACGATGTGCTGAGCCCGGCCCTGCTGCTGGCGCTGACGCATGGCCACCGCCCCAAGCATGGCGCCGCAGCCAAGCCCGAGGATGACAGCCTGCACCTGCTGGTGATGGATCTGCACAAGCAGCTCAACCAGCTGTCGGCCAGCCTGAGCAGCGAACGAATCGATGGCGCGCATGTCTGGCAGCTGGACGAAGCGGATCGCCCGCGCGTGGCCGCCTTCATGCGCGGCCTGCACAGCACTGCCGCGCTGAAGTTCAAGCACCCCGGGCTGGACACGGCCGCCACGCGCGATGGCGAGCGGCTTCTGATCCAGAACGACATCGGCACCAACGACGCCCATGTGCTGGTGATCCAGGTCAGCGGCCTGCAGATCTCGTTGACCTACTCGGACCTGCATCGCGGCCGCTTCCAGTTCTTCCAGCAGCAGCTTGTGCAGGTGGGCGCGCAGTGGTCGTCGGCCGAATCGCATGTCGATGCGACGCTCAACCATGGCGAGGCCTACCAACTGGGTACCGCGCGCTTCGAGGCTGCCGATGAAGCGGCGCTGCAGCAGGAGCTTGAAGGCATCGGCGCGCGCATCGTGTTCCTGATCGACTGGAACCGCGCGCGCAAGCGCCTGCTGAACTTCGTCAGCAAGGAAGGCGCGGTGGCCGTGCTGGCCGAGGCGGCACGCTTGAAGATCGGCCATATGGGCTGGCTTCTCAGCGGGGGCGAGCGCCTGGTCTTCGATGCGATGCAGGCGCTGGGTGACGATGCCTTCCGTATTGGCGACCGGCTGGATGTTGTGCTGGGCGAGAACGGCGCGCGCGCCTACCTGCTGGAGCTGATGCACCTGGCCACCGCCGCGATGCGCCAGCAGCAGCCCGCCGCGCTGGTGGCCGACGAGGCCCGCCTGCTGCTGGCGCGCCAGCTGCAGCAGCGCCGTCCGGAGTTCGATCTGCTGGGTGAGCATGCTGCCTACTGTGAGGCGCTGGCCGCCATGATCAGCGAGGCCCTCAGCCACGCGCCCGGCCATAGCGACGCGGCCGCACAGCGGGCCCAGCAGGCCAAGAACTGGGAACGCCAGGCCGACCACCTGGTGATGCAGGCGCGTGAGCGCGCGCTGCATCAGCCGCGCTGGCGCGTGTTCGCGCGCCTGGCCGAGCAGTCGGACGATGCTGCCGATGCGCTGGAGGAATGCGCCTTCGTGCTGAGCCTGATCGCCAGCCATCACAAGGGCTGGAGCAAGGAGCTGCGCGCGACGCTGGCCCAGCTGGCCGATACCGTGCTGCAGGCCACGCAGGAGCAGGTCAAGGCGCTGGCGATCGCCCGCGGCCTGGGCGCGGCCAGCGAGGCCGAGGACCACGACGCCTTCATCGCCGCCACCTGGAAGGTGCTGCGTGCCGAGCGTCAATGCGACGAGCTGCTGCGCGAGGCCAAGCGCCAGATGCTGGACTGCATCAGCGATCCGGCCTCGCTGATGCTGGCCAATGATCTGGCCACGCAGCTGGAGCTGGCCTCGGACCGCCTGCTGGCCAGCGCCTATGGCTTGCGCGAGTTGGCCTTCAGCAAGAGCGGAGTGAAGGCATGAACGGCCGGCTGAATTGAGCGAGCTGCTGCGTGCCGAGGCGCCGGCCTCGGCCTGGCATCCGGATCTGTTCTGCTTTGGCTGCGAGGCGCCCGGTCCCTTGGTAGAACCAAGCCCCGAGCGGCTGGGCTTCAAGGCCTTCAACCTGCAGCGCATGGCCCTGCTGGGCCTGCCGGTGCCGCCGGGCTTTGTGCTGGGCACCGGCTTCTGCGCCAGCGCCAAGGCGCAGGCCGAGGGCGCTTCGGAAGCGGTCTGGCGCCCGGCGCTGCAGGCGCTGCAGCAGGCCAGTGGCCTGCAGCTGGGTGACGCGCGCCGGCCGCTGCTGCTGTCGGTGCGCTCGGGCGCGCCGGTGTCCATGCCCGGCATGATGGAAACCTTGCTGAACATCGGCCTGAGCGATGCCACGCTGGATGGGCTGGTGCGCCAGACCGGCCAGCCGCGCTTGGCCTGGGATGCCTACCGGCGACTGGTGGCGGGTTTCGGCGAGGTGGTGGCCGGCGTGCCGGCTGCGTGCTTCGAGGCCGAGCTGCAGGCGCTGGCCGGCGGGCGAAGCGAGCGCGAGCTGGACTTTGCCGAGCTGCGCGCACTGACCCGGCGCTTTCTGGCGGTGTACGCCGAAGTCGCCGGCCAGCCCTTTCCGCAGGACGCGCGCGAGCAGCTGCGCCAGGCCATCGCCGCGGTGTTCAAGTCCTGGCAGAGCGACAAGGCCTGCGCCTATCGCGCGGCGCATGGCATCGCGGACACGATAGGCACGGCGGTGACGGTGCAGGCCATGGTTTTCGGCAATGCCGGCGCGCATTCGGGTGCGGGGGTGGGCTTCACGCGCGACCCCTCCAGCGGCGTGGCGCAGCTGTGGGTGGACTTTCTGTTCAACGCCCAGGGCGAGGATGTGGTGTCGGGCCGCCGCAGCGCCCATGGCCATGCGGTGCTGGCCGAGATCCTGCCCGAGGTGTGGTCGCAGCTGCAGACCGCGGCCGCGCTGCTGGAGCGTGCCTTTGGCGATATGCAGGACTTCGAGTTCACCGTGCAGGACGGCCGGCTCTACCTGCTGCAGACGCGCAGCGGCAAGCGCATGCCGCGCGCGGCGGCGCGCATCGCGCTGGACCTGCTGGCGCAGGGCGTCATCGATGTGGCGACGGCGCAGGCCCGCACCGCCGCGCTGGACGCGCAGTCGCTGCGTCTGCAGGTGGTGCTGGCAGCCGATGGCGAGGCGCTGCAGCCGCTGGCCCAGGCCGCCAGCGCCAGCGCCGGCGTGGCGGTGGGCGAGATCGCGCTGGATGAGGCGCGGGCACGGGCACGCCACGAGGCAGGCGCCACGGTGATCCTGGTGCGGCGCGATGCCGAGACCTCGGACATGGCCGCGCTCGAACATGCCGCCGGCCTGCTGACGCAACATGGCGCGCGCACCTCGCATGCCGCAGTGGTGGCGCGTCAGATGGGCCGCGTCTGCCTGGTGGGTTGTGAGGCGCTGCAGATCGATGAGGGGCGGCGCGAGCTGCAGCTGGCCGGCCAGGTGCTGGCGGAAGGCGATCTGCTGACGCTGGACGGCAATGAGGGGCTGATCTATGCCGGCGCCGCACGCACCGAGTGGCGCGATGACAGCGCGCTGCTGCAGGCGCTGGAGTGGCTGCGCGGCACGGGCTGAGGCCTGGCGGGCGGCGGCCGCGCCGCCCTTCAGTCGCGTGCCTGCGCTGCCGCCGCCACTGCCGCCAGCGCGGCCGAAGCCATGCGCGAGTGCGCGCCGTCGGCGCGGCTGGTCAGCGCGATCGGCACGCGCGCGCCCATCACCACGCCACAGGTCGAGGCGCCGGCCATGTACTCCAGCAGTTTGGCCAGCATATTGCCGGACTCCAGATCGGGCACCATCAGCACATCGGCGTCACCGGCCACCGGCGAGTCGATGCCCTTGATGCGCGCGGCCTCCAGCGAGATGGCGTTGTCGAAGGCCAGCGGGCCGTCCAGCAGGCCGCCAACGATCTGGCCGCGATCCGCCATCTTGCACAGCGCGGCGGCGTCCAGCGTGGAGGCGATTTTCTCGGTGACGGTCTCCAGCGCCGACAGCAGCGCCACCTTGGGCTGCGGCACGCCCAGCGCATGGGCCAGTTGCAGTGCGTTGCGGATGATGTCGGCCTTCTCTTCCAGCCCCGGCGCGATATTGATCGCGGCATCGGTCAGCAGCAGCGGCTTGGGATAGCTGGGGATGTCGAAGCGGAACACATGCGACAGGCGCCGGCCGGTGCGCAGCGCGGGCTGGCTCAGCACCGCGTGCATCAGCTCGTCGGTGTGCAGGCTGCCCTTCATCAGCATCTGCACCTGGCCCTCGGCGGCCAGCGCGGCGGCGCGATCGGCGGCGGCATGGCTGTGCGGCACGGCCTCGATGCGGGCGGTGCTCAGGTCCAGCCCATGCTGCTCGGCCAGCGCGCGGATGCGCTGCTCGGGTCCGATCAGCCAGGGGGCGATCAGGCCGCGCTCGGCTGCCATCAGCGCGCCCTGCAAGGACTCCAGATCGCAGGGGTGCACGACGGCGCAGGCCAGCGGCCCCGGCAGTGCGAGGCTGTCCATCCAGGCATCCAGCCTGGCCTTGGGGTCGAACAGGTGCATGGCCGGCAGGCTGGGGCGCGGACGCTCGATCTTGTGGCGCGGGGCCAGCACGGTGGCCACGCCGCTGATGACCTGCTCGCCCTTCTGGTTGATGGCTTCGCAGTCAAGCTTGACGCGGCCGGCGGCGTCGTCCTTCTCGGCCACCGTCAGCACCACGGTCAGCGTGTCACCGATACGCACCGGGCGCGAGAAGCGTAGCGTCTGCTCCAGATAGATGGTGCCGGGGCCGGGGAACTCGGTGCCCAGCACCGAGGAGATCAGCGCGCCGCCCCACATGCCATGCGCGATCACGCCGTGGAAGCGGGTGCCTTGCGCGTACTCATCGTCCAGATGCGCCGGGTTGACGTCGCCCGAGACCCAGGCGAAGGCCTGGATGTCCTGCTGGGTCAGCGTGCGCGTCAGGCGCGCGCTCTGGCCCAGGCTCAGCTCGTCATAGGTGTGGTTGCGCAGCCATTCTTGGGCAATCGGTTCCGGGGCATTCATCGGGGCGTCCTCAGTGGCAGGCGTGGTGGCCGGCATCGACGAACAGGGTCTGGCCCGTCATGCCGGAGGAAGCCGGGCTGGCCAGGAAGGTGGCCAGCGCGCCGATCTCCTGCAGCGTGACCAGGCGGCGCAGCGGCGATCGCTGCTGGGCGTCCAGCATCAGTTCGTCGAAGGCTTCCAGCCCCGAGGCTGCGCGTGTCGGGATCGGTCCCGGCGACACGGCATGGACGCGGATGTTCGAGGGGCCGAGCTCGACCGCCAGATAGCGCACGGTGGATTCCAGCGCGGCCTTGATCGGCCCCATCATTCCGTAGTGCGGCACGGCCTGCTGGGCGCCCAGATAGCTCATCGTGATCAGGCTGCCGCCGCGTTCGCGCATCAGCGGCTCGCAGCAGCGTGCCAGGCGGGCGAAGGAGTGGCAGGAGATTTCCATTGCGCGCTGGAAGCCGGCGGCCGAGCTGTCAGCCACGCGGCCATGCAGATCGGCCAGCGGCGCCCAGGCGATCGAGTGGATGACGAAGTCCAGACCGCCGAGATGTTCGGCCGCCTGCTGCACCAGCTGCTCCAGCGCGCCCTCGCCCTCGACATTGCAGGTCAGCAGCGGCGCCTGCAGCCCATCGGCCAGCGGCAGCACGGCCGCATGCGCCTTGTCGTTGACGCAGGACAGCACCAACTCGGCGCCCGCAGCCTTGGCGGCTGTCGCGCAGCCGTAGGCAATGCTGTGGGCGTCGGCCAGGCCCAGCACCAGGCCACGCTGGCCGGCCAGGGGCAGGCTGGCGCCAGGGGAAGGGGTGGGCAGGGGGTGGGGCAGATCAGCTTTCATAGGCGAAGCATCGGCCGCCAGCGTGTCAAGGCCGTGACGCGAGGAAATCCAGAATAGTGGAGCTGGTATCCAGTAAACTGGATGCATGGACATCAATCTTCTCATCGCCCGCCGGGTGCGCGAGCTGCGCGAGGCCCAGGGCTTCTCGCTCGATGCGCTGGCCGAGCGCAGCGGTGTCAGCCGCTCCAATATCTCGCTGATCGAGCGCGGCCAGAGCAGTCCGACGGCCACGGTGCTGGACAAGCTCTCCACCGGGCTGGGCGTCACCGTGGCCTCCTTGTTCGAGGATGGTCGCGCGGGCGCAGCCGCCGCGGTGCCTTCGCCGCTGGCGCGCGTGGCCGAGCAGCCGGTCTGGACCGATCCGGCCTCGGGCTATGTGCGCCGCAATGTCTCGCCCGGCAGCGTGCGCTCGCCCTTGCAGCTGGTCGATGTGATCTTTCCGGCCGGGCAGCGGGTGGCCTTCGAGACCTCGGCGCGCGAGGCCGATGTCTACCAGCAGGTCTGGATGATCGAGGGCCAGATGGAGCTGACGGTGGACGGCACGCCCTGGCTGCTGCAGGCCGGTGACTGCCTGGCGATGCGACTGAACTGCCCCATCGTCTACCGCAACCCGGGCCGCAGCGCTGCCCGCTATTTGGTGGCGCTGGCCACTTTGCCCTTCATGCCGGAGAGGAAGTCCTGATGCCTGATGACGATGCCGTGATGATTGTTCGCCTGGACGCGGCCCAGGCGCGTGAGGCCGTGCCGGCACTGGCCGCTGTGCTGCTGGACTGCGTGGACGGCGGTGCCTCGGTCAGCTTCATGGCGCCGCTGGCGCCCGAGAAGGCGCAGGCTTTCTGGCACGGCGTGGCCGAGGGCGTGGCGCAGGGCGAGCGCGTGCTGCTGGTGGCGCAAGACGAGGGCGGCGCCATCCTCGGCACCGTGCAGCTGGTGGTCGCCCAACCCGACAACCAGCCGCACCGCGCCGATGTGGCCAAGATGCTGGTGCACCGCCGGGCGCGGCGGCGCGGCATTGCACAGCGCCTGATGGCGGCGGTCGAGACCGCGGCGCGCGAGGCTGGCAAGACCGTGCTGGTGCTGGATACCGTCACCGGCGGCGACGCCGAGCGCCTCTACGAGCGCGCCGGATGGCAGCGCGTCGGCGTGGTGCCCAACTATGCGCTGATGCCCGATGGCGCGTTGTGTGGCACCACCTTCTTTCACAAGCAGCTGGCCGCGACCTCACCAGCCTGAAGCGTCAGACGGCGCCGCTGTACTCGCCGCGGGCCGGATAGTTCTTGGCCAGCGCGAAGTCCAATGCCGCCAAGAGTTCGTCGAAGTGCGGGCGGGCAAAGGGCATGGTCTGCACGGCACCGTAGTACAGCGTGCCGTCCGGGCGGACGATGAAGACGCCAGGCTCGCTGAACAGAGCCGGCTCTTCAATTCCGATGGAGGTTTGGCCGCGTGAGGTGCTGATGTACAGGCCCCAGTCGCGTGCCACGGCCAGCGGCAGCGAATGGCCCATCCGCAGCGCCGGCGCCTTGAGCTTGTCGGCCATCGCCTGGGTGCGCTCCAGGCTGTCGCTGGAGATGGCGATCAGCTTGACACCGCGCTGCTCGAAATCAGCCTGCAAGCGACTCAGTTCCAGCAGGTACTTCAGGCAGATTGGGCAGTGCAGGCCGCGATAGAAGACCAGCAGGGTGAAGTTTTCAGCGGCGTCATCCGCAAGCGAAAAGTCACCGTGGGCGAGGGTCGGAACGCTCAAGGTCGGGACTACTTGTCGAGGCATCAGCATGGGGGGTCCTTGTCAATTGCAGGCAGCGCAAGCTTATGGGAATGTGTGAGACGATCCGCGTCGATTCGTATCAAAAGCAATCCAATTCGTCTCGTGTCCGACCGCCTCTCAGCACTGTTGCAGCGTTTCGAGCTGCGCGCCAAGCTCAGCTACACCGCCGTCTCGCCGGGCGGCTTGCAGTTTTCATGCGACTCGGGGGCCGGGCAGCTGCACCTGCTGCGCAGCGGCGAGTTGCTGTGGCTTGATCCGGGCGTGCCGCCGAAGCGGCTGAGCCAGGCCTGCGCGGTGCTGGTGTCCCGTGCACGGCCGTATCGGCTGCAGCCGGCGCCCGGGGCCGAGGTGGAGTTGATCGGCGCCAGCCTGGTCTTCGGACTGGGTGATGAAAATCCGATCCTGCGCGGCCTGCCGGAGGTGCTGGTGATTCCGCTGTCCGACGAGCCAGGTGTGGACGGCACGCTGCAGCTCTTGTTCAGCGAGGCCAAGGCTCAGCGCTGCGGCCACGACGCCGTGGTGGACCGGTTGATCGAAGTGCTGGTGGTGCAGCTGCTTCGGCTGGCCATCGAGCGCAAGCAGCTGGACAGCGGGCTGCTGAGTGGCCTGTCTGACCTGCGCCTGGCCAAGGCCTTTGCCGCACTGCATGCCGAACCGGCGCGCAGCTGGACGCTTGAAACCATGGCCGAAGCTGCCGGCATGTCGCGTGCAAGGTATGCCGCGCGTTTTTCAGCGCTGGTCGGTCTGACGCCGGGCGAGTATGTGATGCAGTGGCGAGTCGGGCTGGCCAAGTCGATGCTGCGGCAAGGCGCGCCGGTGAAGCTGGTCGCAGAGGCCGTTGGCTATGGCAGCTCCAGCGCGCTGGCGCGTGTCTTCACGCAGCAGCTGGGTGTCCCGCCGCGGCAGTGGCTGTTGCAGCAGCAAATGCAGTGAGGCGAGATGAACAACTGTATATAAAATCAGTTGTTCTCATCGTTTGACCCATTGCCCATGGCCGAGCCTTCCCTGTCCCGAGTCCACCGCAGCCGCCTGATGCAGGTCTGGCGCTCGGCTGGCTGGCCTTGCAAGGACGAGGTCGAGCTGGAGCTGCTGGCCGCCGGTCTGCTGCAGCTGCAGCTGGACGCCGGCGGGCGTGAGACGCTCAAACTCAGCGATAGCGGCATCGCCGCGCTGGCCCAGGCGCGCCAGCGCCATGCCCGTGCGGCCAGCTCGCATGACCGGCTGGCGCAGCGCTTTGCCGAGCAGGTGTTGCTGACTTCCGGCCGCATCGTCTGGCGCGAGCTGGCGCTGCGGGCGCAGCTGGAGGCGCCGGGCGCTGAAGCTTTGCCTCTGCCTGCGCTGCCGCTGCTGGACGATCAGCCGGCGCCGGCCGCGCCGATGCCGCATGTCTGGCGCATGGCGCGGCCCGATCTGTTCTCGGTGCGCCACACCTCGGTCGAGGCTTATCTGCAGCCCATGGTGCACGAGGTCAAGTTCAGCCGCGCCGATCTGCTGTCCGATCTGCGCCATGCCGCCAAGCGCCAGGCCTATGAGTGGCTGTGCAGCGAGTGCTACTACCTATTCCCGGCGGGCGTGGCCAAGCCCAACGAGATTCCCGAGCAGTTCGGCGTCTGGCTGCTGCACGGCAGCGTGGACAGCGGCGAATTCGAGCTGGCCCGGCCGGCGCGCCACCAGCCCTGCAAGCTGCCCTTTGCCGTCTGGCTGGCCTTGGCCAAGG
>JACDQM010000023.1 GCA_015657635.1 Roseateles sp. | reverse complement strand
TTGAGGCTCAGAGGTGTCTACTGAATCCGGGGCGATTCAGACACCCTGACATTCGGGAAGCAATGCACGTCACACTTGTCATGCCCACAGAGGAAGCGTGGACAAACATTTTGGGTTGGTTCGATCACGTCGATGGATCGATTCAAGTTGAGGCGACTGGTTCAGACTGGGGTTTCATTGGGGCATTCTTGTTCGGGGCCTGCTTGACCATGCCCGAACTAATTTGGCACATCGGCCAACTTGCTAAGGGGCAAATTGTCGGGTTCTCGATCATTCTTGCGGTCAGCCTGCTAGGGGCGCTTTTCTTCAGCGTCCGCTTGGTGCGCAAGCTGCGGACAGCAAGCCAGCTAAGAAAGCTATTTCCTGGCGCTAGGCAAAATGCAACCTAACCAGTCGCTCGAGCCGACTCCCGTCGGCGAGCCGCCGCTCGCGGCTCAGCTTCAACGTTATGCCGCGAAGTCCACACTTCACCATCTCGAATCTCAGTACGCTATGGGCACAGAAAATCAGGAATCCACGAGGGAATCGAAGACTTTAGTGCCTTGGTGGTTCTTGCCAGCATTCATTGCCATCGGTCAGTTCCTTATGCGAACTACAGGCTACTCGGCCTGGGCCGCCCAGGTGGGCCAGGAGTTCATGCTGTCGTTCGTGTTCTACATGGCGATGCTTGGCCCTATCTCCGCTGGCTGGATCTATTCCCTCGCTCGCAAAGGTGTGCTTGGCAGGCAGGCTCCCTGAGTGCTGCGCACTGTCACCGGCCCGCCGATCCTCGCTTCAGCGCTACCAGTACAGCTAGCAGGTCACAATGTGTCTCTCAACAGAGACAGGGGCTAGAGACTTTGCGTGAACCCACAGATCCACTAGGTCGCAGCGTCGCCGCGGCCTTGGATCTCGAAACACCCCACAACCACATCGAGCACGGCGCGGCCTAACTCAGCGTTCAAACGGACCCACTACAGCAGGCCTTGTAAGCCCGGTGTATGGCGGCTCCGCCAATTTCACACACCGGGCTTACAAGGCCCGCTTCCGTGGGCCGTTTAACTCCACGTTAGGGCGCTACACATGTCAGTCGTTCTTGTCACGGGCGCCAATCGAGGTATCGGCCACGAAGTTTGCCGGCAACTCGCTGGCCGGGGCGTAACTGTCATCGCCGCATCGAGGTCAGGAGCGCTGCATCCATATGGCGCATCATTAGCCCTCGATGTCACGGATGAATCGAGTGTCACTCGCGCTATCGCAACAATCGCCTCCAATTGGGGGCAAGTTGACGTACTCATCAACAATGCCGCGGTCCTTCTCGACCAGGGGCAATCCATTCTCACATTGTCCTCAGACAGTCTCCGTTCAACACTCGAGACAAACCTGATTGGGCCGATGCGAGTTGCGCAGTCGGTTTGGCCCCTGCTACGAAATGGAGGTTGCGTCGTCAATGTCTCGAGCATGTCAGGTCAGTTTGTCGAAATGGATGACTGGGCGCCTGCATACAGCCTTTCAAAGACAGCCCTCAATGCCCTAACCGTTCAACTCGCAATCGCCGGGCGTCCCAACGCCATCCGCGTGAACAGTGTCTGCCCCGGCTGGGTACAGACTGAAATGGGGGGCATTGGCGCCCCACTTTCCCCTGCTGAGGGCGCTGCGGGTATCGTCTGGTTGGCGCTTGATGCACCGATTTGCCACACCGGCATGTTCTTCCGCGACCGGGCTGTTATCCCGTGGTAGCTAATGCAAAGTGCCCTGATCCCACGCTCAAGTGGACCCGGCTGCGCCGGGCCGCTTAGCTTTTTTTTTTACTAGGCGGCACCCTCACGCCGCACGCCGCGGAAGACGGGAACCCTGAAAGAGGCAACGAGTTGGAGCAAGACCTGATTGCTTTGCACATGGCGAACGGGACACCTGAAAGCCAGGCGCTTTACACGCAGTTCAAGGGAATCCTTCACTCCCTCGGACCCTATTCCGTTCACCCCACGAAGACCTCGATCACGTTCAAGGGTTCGAGAAGAGGCTTCTGCGGTGCGCACCCGAAAAAGAGTGCCTTGATCGGCTACTTTGACCTGATGCGTCCGCTTGATCCCGACAAGCGCATCAAGAAGATCTACCCGTACACGAAAACGCTCTTCGTTCATCAGTTTCGTGTTGGCTCCAGCCTCGAACTGGATGCCGTCTTTCGAAGCTGGCTAGCGGAAGCCTATCTTGTCGGGCAAGGCGCTCACCTGTCCAAGTCATGTGCATAGCGCAGTGCTGCCCAAGCCCTCCCGCGCTTCCCGCCTCTTCAAGGCCGTCACATGGAGCGCCTGATCAAGACCTGACCCCGGCCAATTGCCATTCATTGCGCACGTCGACGGAAGAAGGGCTGAACAGAGAACAGACTGCCACTCTACAGACTGCCCCGAGGACGCTGGCTCTGAGGGAAGATGGCTCGATTCATTCATGTCCACGCGGAGCCCACGGCCATGCAGCCCATTGACGACCCTCGGTCAGCCACACAGCTCTGGATCGAGGCCTTCAATGCCACGGATCCCCAGAGCGTTCTTGCGCTTTATGCACCAGACGCGGTTCTGTGGGGCACGCTGGCAAGCGAACTGATCGTCTCGCGCGAGGGGCTGGCCAGCTACTTTGAGCGGGCGCTTGGCGGTGAGCCGCGTCCGAGCGTCAAGCTTCAGCGGCTTGTGCTGCAGTCATTCGGTGAGATGGCGGTGGCCTCGGGTGAATACCTGCTGCAGCTGAGCGACGGGAAGCAGGCGCAGAGTCATCCCGCGCGCTTCACCTTCGTTCTCAAGCGCGCGGTCGATGCCGGATGGCTGATCGTCAGCCATCAATCATCGCTGCTGCCGCTGGATGGCCGGGCCAGCACCTCGTAGACCGGCGCCTGGCCCCGGACCCCAGGGGTTAGGCAGGCCTGCGCAGTGCGCAAGGCCGGCGTGGCTGTGCTGAGGCGTGGCTATTTGCGCCCGTAGGTGTCCTCGAAGCGCACGATGTCGTCTTCGCCGAGGTAAGAGCCCGACTGCACCTCGATAATCTCCAGCGGCAGGCGGCCCGGGTTGGCCAGGCGGTGGGTCTGGCCCAGCGGGATGTAGGTGCTCTGGTTCTCGCTGAGCAACAGCACCTTGTCGCCGTTGGTGATCTCGGCGGTGCCGGAGACCACGATCCAATGCTCGGCGCGGTGGTGGTGCATCTGCAGGCTGAGCGAGGCGCCCGGCTTGACCATGATGCGCTTGACCTGGAAGCGCTCGCCGGCGTCGATGCTGTCGTACCAACCCCATGGGCGGTGCACCTTGCGGTGCAGGTTCATCTCGCCGCGCTGGCTCTTCTCCAGCTGCTGCACGATCTTCTTGACGTCCTGGCTCTTGCTGCGGTCGGCCACCAGCACGGCGTCCGGCGTCTCGACCACCACCACATCGTCCAGCCCCACCACGCTGACGAGTCGGCTGGTGGCCTGCACCAGGGTGTTGCGGCTGTCGCTGGCGAGGGCGTCGCCCCGCAGCACATTGCCGAACTCATCCTTGGCGCCCACTTGCCAGACGGCTTCCCAGGCACCGAGGTCGTTCCAGCCGGCATCCAGCTCGACCATCAGCAGCGGGATGTCGCTGCCGGGGCAGCGCTCCATCACCGCATAGTCCACCGATTCGCAGGGCACGGCGCCGAACTCGGCCTTGCCCGGGCGCACGAACTTGTCGTCCACCTTGCGCGCGGCAAAGGCCTGGCTCGTGGCGTCCAGGATGTCGGGGCGGAAGCGGCCCAGCGCGGCAATCCAGCTGCTGGCGCGCAGCACGAACATGCCGCTGTTCCAGAAGTAGCTGCCTTCAGCCAGATAGCGCTCGGCGGTGGCCAGGTCGGGCTTCTCGACGAACTGGGCCACGGCCAGCGCGGCGCCTTTCTTCTCGGTGCGGATATAGCCGTAGCCGGTCTCGGGCCGCTCAGGCGTGATGCCCAGGATCACGATGGCGCCATTGGCCGCCTCGCGCACCGCGCGCTGCAGCGCGGCGGTGAAGACTTCGGGCTGGGTGACGGTCTGGTCGGCGGGCGTCACCACCAGCACTGGGTCCTGGCCGTCTTCCAGCGCCTGCAGCGCGGCCAGCGTCAGCGCCGGCGCGGTGTTGCGGCCCATCGGCTCCAGCAGCACGGCGCCGGGCTCCAGCGCGGTTTCGCGCAGCTGGTCCAGCACCAGGAAGCGGTGTTCCTCGTTGCCGACGATCAGCGCCGGCAGCAGGCTCAGGTCTTGCGCCTGAGGCCCAGCCAGCGCGGCGATGCGCTGCGCGGCCTGTTGGAACAGGCTGCTGTTGCCCTCCAGCACCAGGAACTGCTTGGGGTAGCCGGCGCGCGATAGCGGCCACAGCCGCGTGCCGCTGCCGCCGGCCATGATCACGCCTTGGACCTGAATGGTGTCCATCTCTTGTTCTCCCATCACGCTTGATAGCCGTTCGGATTCATCTGCTGCCAGCGCCAGCTGTCCTCGCACATGCGGCGCAGGTCGTGCTGGGCCTGCCAGCCCAGCTTCTGCAGCGCCAGCGCCGGGTCGGCGTAGCAGGCGGCCACGTCGCCCGGGCGGCGTGGCGCAATGCGGTAAGGCACGGGCCGGCCGCTGGCGGCCTCATAGGCGCGCACCACTTCCAGCACGCTGTTGCCGCGCCCGGTGCCCAGATTGACGGTGATGCCTTCGCGCCCGTTCAGCAGGAAGCGCAGCGCCGCCACATGGCCCTCGGCCAGGTCGACCACGTGGATGTAGTCGCGCACGCCGGTGCCGTCCACGGTGTCGTAGTCATCGCCGAACACGGCCAGCTCGGCGCGCCGGCCCACGGCGACCTGGGCCACATAGGGCATCAGGTTGTTGGGGATGCCGCGCGGTCTTCGCCGATGCGGCCGCTCTCATGCGCGCCCACCGGGTTGAAGTAGCGCAGGCAGGCGGTCTGCCAATCGGGGTCGGCCGCGGCCAAGTCGCGCAGGATGGTCTCGCCCATCAGCTTGGTCTGGCCATAGGGGTTGGTGGCCGAGACCGGCGCGTCCTCGCGCAGCGGCAGCGTCTCGGGCGCGCCATAGACGGTGGCGCTGGAGCTGAAGACGATGCGGCTGCAGCCGTGGCGGCGCATGGTCTCGCAGGTGTTGATCAGGCCGCCGAGGTTGTTGCGGTAGTAGGCCAGCGGCATCGTGGTCGACTCGCCGACCGCCTTGAAGGCCGCGAAGTGCACCACGGCCGCGATGCGATGGCGTTCGAACACCGCGTTCATCGCGGCCGCATCGCAGACATCCGCGCGCTCGAACTGCGGCACCTGACCCGACAGCTCGGCCAGGCGGTTCAGCACCTCGGGCGAACTGTTGGAGAAGTCATCGACGCCCACCACCTCGAAGCCGGCCGCCAGCAGCGCCAGCCAGGTGTGCGAGCCGATATAGCCGGTGGCGCCGGTCAGCAGGATCTTGTTGTTCTTCGTGTCCACTGTCATCCCTTGCTCTGTCTTGTTCATCGCAGCGTCAGCTGGGCATAGCAGCTGCTGCTGCTGGCACTGTAGTTGAGCGTCGCGATCTCGCTGCGGCGCTGCTCGCGGTTGTACTGGCAGCCCAGCTGGCTGTGGCGTGTCGGCTGCCAGCGCAGGCCGATGTTGAAGCCTTGCGAGCGCTCGTTGGCCGCGCCGTTGTCGCTGCGGTCCAGGCGGCTGGCGTTCAAGCCGGCATCCACCTGCAGCTTGGCCGCCAGCGCGTAGCTGATGCCCAGCTGCAGGCTGTTGGTGACGCGGTTGACCTCGGCGCCGAGTGAATTGCCACCTTTGAAGTAGTTCTCCTGCACGGTGTCGCGTGCGATGGCGGTGTTCAGCTTCAGCCGGCCGCTGGGGGTCCACTGCCAGGCCAGGCGGCCGGTCAGGCCGGAAAAGTTGTCGATGCCGGAATTGCTGTTGTCGATGCGGCTGACACCCAGCCGCGCGTTCAGTGTGCTGGCGGCACTGGCGGTCCACTCGCTGCTGAGTTCCAGATCCTGGCGCCGATAGTCGTTGGGCAGCACGAAGACCAGCACGCGCGCATAGCCATTGCCCTCGGTGTGCCGGCCGGTCAGTCCGAAGCGCAGCGCGCCGCTGCTGCGCCAGCCCAGGCCGGCGAAGGCGCTGTCCTGCTTGAAGTTCAGCACCCGGTAGGACTCGGCCGAGAAGTCGCGCGTCTGATGCGCCAGCCCGCCTTCCAGCGAGAGCTTGCCGGCCAGGCCGTAGCGGGCCGAGGCCTCCAGCAGCTCATTGCGCTCCAGATTCTTGGCGCGCAAGGGGTCGACCTCGCTGCTGAGGTTGTATTGCGCCAGATTGCGCGTGGAGCGCATCAGCAGGCGCCCGGCCAGCTTGTCCAGCGCGGCCCAGTCCATGCCGGCGTTCAGCGTGTAGCCGGTGTGATCGAGGCTGCGCTCACGGCGGTAGCGGTTGTCGCGCCAGGCCGCATCGGCGAAGAAACGCTGGCGGCCGAAGGGCTTGTCCAGACCGGCCAACAGGCTGGTCGTCACCACGTCGTCGCTGTTGGGCACATTGGCCTCGGGCAGGCGGTAGACGTTGGAGACATGGCTCAGCGCCAGCGAGGCCCCCAGATAGAACGGCCCTTTGTCGCTCTCGGCATGGGCAGCGTGCAGGGCAGCCAGCGGCAGGCCCAGGCCGAGTGCGAGGGCGCGCAGCAGCGCGGTGGGGCAGGGGGCGTTGCGAGGGGTGGGGCGTGCGGTCACGGCAGGCGTCGCTCAGTAGGCATTGCGGTCGAACAGCATCAGCCGGGCCGTGCGCGCGATGATCTGCAGATCGAGCGCCAGCGACCAGTTGCGCAGGTATTCCAGATCGTATTCGACCCGGGCTTTCATCTTTTCCAGCGTGTCGGTCTCGCCGCGCAGGCCGTTGACCTGGGCCCAGCCGGTGATGCCGGGTTTGACCTTGTGGCGCACCATATAGGCCTTGATCAGCTGGCGGTATTGCTCGTTGTGCGCCACCGCATGCGGGCGCGGGCCGACGATGCTCATGCTGCCTTGCAGCACGTTGATGAACTGAGGCAGCTCGTCCAGCGAAGTGCGGCGGATGAAGGCGCCGAAGCGGGTGATGCGGGGATCGTCCTTGGTGGCCTGCCGGACCACCGCGCCATCGTCCTGCGCGCGCATCGAGCGGAACTTGTAGACGATGATCTCCTCGCCATCCAGACCGTTGCGGCGCTGCCTGAAGATGATGGGGCCGGGTGAGCTGAGCTTGACGCCGATCGCGATGATCAGCAGCAGCGGCGAGATCAGCAGCAGGATCAGGCCGGCCAGCAGCACATCGCTGATGCGCTTGGCCAGCTCGTTGGTGCCGGTAAACGGGGTTTCGCAGATGCCCACCACCGGCACGCCATTCAGGTCCTGCAGACGGCCCTGGATGATGGAGATGCCGAACACATCGGGCACGAAGAACAGCGAGGCGGTGGTGCCCTGCAGCTGTTCCTGCAGCTGCAGGATGCGGGGCTGGGTGCCCAGCGGCAGCGTGATGTAGACCTCGCGCACGCCGTGGGCGCGCACATAGTCGCTGACCTCGGCTAGCGTGCCCAGCAGCTGGTCGGCGGCCTCGCGGTGCAGACGGTCGTGCTGGCGGTCGTCGAAGAAGCCCAGGCAGACCGAGCCGGTGTCAGCGCCGTCGCGCAGGGCCCGGCCACCTTGGCGCCCAGGCTGCCGGCACCGACGATCACCGCCGGGCGGCGCGCCTCCGGCCGGGCGTTGTGCCAGCGGCGGATGCGCCGGCCGATCTCGATGGCGGCGATCTGCAGCAGTGGTGTCAGGCCGGCCCACCACAGCAGCACATCGTTGTTGAAGTAGCCGAAGCTGGTGGTGGCGTAGGCGCACAGGGCCAGGATCAGCAGCAGCATCACCCAGGAGCCGATCACGTCCACGAAAGCGCTGGCTGGGTGCTCGCCAAAGCGGTTACGCCCCGGGAAGGTCAGCGCGAAGACCAGCAGGCACAGGGTCAAGGTGGAACGCAGCACCGGCTCGCCGAAGGCCGCATTGACGGCCAGGTAGCACAGCACGGTCAGGCCCGGTTCAAGCAGGGCGGCGATCAGGGACTCGACCGACTGCGGTGCGCTGTAGAAGGTCCTCTTGTAATTCCTATCCTCAAACATCGTCTGCAGGCTCCAGGCCATTCGCACCATCGGCGTCCGCCGGCCTCGCCCGCGGGGTGCCGACCGGTGTCGGGCCTTCCTCGCTCGGCACGGGTCGCGCGGATTCTCTCGTAAAAACATGTCGCGCCAAGCCCCGTGAGCGGGCTGATTCGAGAAGCCCTGCCTACAATCGCGACCCATGTTGCAAGACTGGTCAAATTTGTTGGCTCCGGCAGTGCAGGATCGCATCTGCTTGTTGCTTAACCATGTCATCTCGCGCGAAAGCGTCGCGATGGATCGCCTCAGGCCGTTCGCCGGGCGCCATGTGCTGGTGCATCTGCACGGCTGGCCCGCCTTGCTGCCGCCCGCGCCCGATCTGGTGCTGGCGATCACGCCGGCCGGCCTGTTCGAGCGCGTCGAGCAGCCGCAGGGCGAGCCGCTGCGCATCGAGATCGAGGCCTCCAACCCGGCCCTGATGGCGCTGTCCACGCTCAGCGGGCAGCGTCCCGAGGTGAGTGTCAGCGGCGATGTGGCGCTGGCCGGCGCGATCAACTGGCTGATCGAGAACCTGCGCTGGGACATCGAGGATGACCTGGCCGCGCTGGTGGGGCCGATGGCGGCGCATCAGCTGGCGCGCTGGAGCCGCACGGCAGGCGCGGCGCTGGCTGCACTCGTCAAGAGCGCGGCCGCGGTCATGCCCGGCGGACGCGCCAGCGCATGAGGTACTTCTCGCGCCTGCTGGTCATCGTCTGGACGGTGCTGCGCTTCGGCCTCGACCAGGTGGCCTTGTCCGGGCTGCCGCAGCGGCGTTATCGCCTGCTGCGCAGCCTGCTCGGCCTGGGCCGCAGCTGGGATGAGCCGCGCGGCGTGCGCCTGCGGCTGGCGCTGGAGCGGCTGGGGCCGATCTTCGTCAAGTTCGGCCAGGTGCTGTCGACCCGGCGCGATCTGGTGCCTCCGGATCTGGTGGATGAGCTGGCCAAGCTGCAGGACCGCGTGCCGCCGTTCCCGGCCGCGCAGTCGCAGGCCCTGGTCGAGAAGGCCTTCGGCAAGCCGGTGAGCGAGCTGTTCGCCACGTTTGACGCCGAGCCGGTGGCCAGCGCCTCGATCGCGCAGGTGCACTTCGCCACGCTCAAGGACGGGCGCGAGGTGGCCGTCAAGGTGCTGCGCCCGGGCATGCTGGACATCATCGAGGACGATCTGGCCCTGCTGCGCACGCTGGCGGGCTGGGTAGAGCGCCTGTCGGCCGACGGCCGGCGCCTGAAGCCGCGCGAGGTGGTGGCCGAGTTCGACAAATACCTGCACGACGAGCTGGACCTGGTGCGCGAGGCTGCCAATGCCGCGCAGCTGCGCCGCAATATGCAGGGCCTGGATCTGGTGCTGGTGCCCGAGATGCACTGGGACTTGTGCAGCCCCGAAGTGATCGTGATGGAGCGCATGCACGGCGTGCCCATCGGCCAGGTCGAGCGCCTGCGCGAGGCCGGGGTGGACTTCAAGAAGCTGGCGCGCGATGGCGTGACGGTGTTCTTCACCCAGGTCTTCCGCGACGGTTTCTTCCATGCCGACATGCACCCCGGCAATATCCAGGTCAGCCTGGCGCCGGCCACTTTCGGCAGCTACATCGCGCTGGACTTCGGCATCATCGGCACGCTGACCGAGGTCGACAAGGAATACCTGGCGCAGAACTTCATCGCCTTCTTCCAGCGCGACTACAAGCGCGTGGCCGAGCTGCACATCGCCTCGGGCTGGGTGCCGGCCGGCACGCGGGTGGACGAGCTTGAAGGCGCGGTGCGCGCGGTCTGCGAGCCGCATTTCGACCGGCCGCTGAAGGACATCTCGCTGGGCCAGGTGCTGATGCGCCTGTTCCAGACCTCGCGCCGCTTCAACGTCGAGATCCAGCCGCAGCTGGTGCTGCTGCAGAAGACCCTGCTCAATATCGAGGGCCTGGGCCGCCAGCTGGACCCGGAGCTGGATCTGTGGGCCACGGCCAAGCCCTTCCTGGAGCGCTGGATGAACGAGCAGGTCGGCTGGCGTGCTTTCATCAACCAGATCAAGAAGGAAGCGCCGCGCTATGCCCAGCTGTTCCCGGAACTGCCGCGGCTGCTGCACGATGCGCTGAAACAGCAGGCCTCGGGCAACGATGCCAAGGCCTTGCGCGTGCTGCTGCTGGAACAGCGCCGCACCAACCGGCTGCTGCAATCCTTGCTGTATGCAGGCATGGGCTTCACGGTGGGCTTGCTGGTGGCGCATATCCTGATGCAGCTGGGCCCCCGCTGGTTCTGAAGCGCAGACGCCGAGGCGCTGTGCCGGTGACTTGCGCGCTGCGGCTGGCCTGAGCGAAAGCCCCTGTCGCCCGGGGGCGGACACAGCGGCTAAACTGCGCGCCGTTCACGATGCGGGCTCGCTTCTTGCGTGAGCCTGTGCATCAAGTCCCGCCTCAACCTGTCTTGCCTGGAGTGCACCGTGCTGGTCACCTTCGTCGTTCTCTATCTGGCGCTCACTGTCGGTATCGGGCTCTACGCCGCCCGCAAGGTGCACAACGCCAAAGACTATCTGGTGGCGGGACGCAGCCTGCCGCTGTACATGAACGTGGCCACGGTGTTTGCCACCTGGTTCGGTGCGGAGACGGTGCTGGCAGTGTCGGCCACCTTCGCGATGAGCGGCTTGTCCGGGATACCGGGTGATCCTTTCGGTGCCTCGGCAGCGCTGTTCCTGGCCGCGCTGCTGTTCGCGCGCCTGTTCTATCGCCTGAACCTGCTGACCATCGGCGACTTCTACAAGAAGCGCTATGGCAAGGGCGTGGAGGTGCTGACCAGCCTGGCCATCACGCTCAGCTATCTGGGCTGGACCTCGGCGCAGATGACTGCGCTGGGCCTGGTGATCCATGTACTGTCCGGCGGCGCCATCGAGCTGAACCACGCCATCCTTGGCGGCGGTCTGCTGGTGATGATCTACACCATGTTCGGCGGCATGTGGTCGGTGGCCTTCACCGATCTGTTCCAGACCGTGATCATCATCATCGGCCTGAGCCTGGTGGCCTTTCTGGTCGGCCAGATGGCGGGCGGCGTCGGCCCGGTGATCGACCATGCGGTGGCTGCGGGCAAGCTGCAGTTCTTCACCGCCGACACCGACGGCGCGGCGCTGTGGGCGCTGGCCGCCGGTTTCCTGACGGTGGCCTTCGGCTCGGTGCCGCAGCAGGACGTGTTCCAGCGCATGACCAGCGCCAAGGACGAGAAAACGGCCGTGCGCGGCACTCTCATCGGAGCCTCGGTGTATCTGCTGTTCGCCGCGGTGCCCATCTACATCGCCTACTCCGCGCTGGTGATGGACCCGGGACTGGCTCAGCTCTTCGCCTCCGAGGACGGCCGCGAGGTGCAGCGCATCCTGCCCGACCTCATCCTCAACAAGATGCCGCTGTGGGCGCAGATCATGTTCTTCGGCGCCTTGCTGTCGGCCATCCTGTCGACCGCCAGCGGCACGCTGCTGGCGCCGACGGCTACCTTTACCGAGAACGTGATCAAGCCCTTCGCGCCCCGCATGGGCGACCGCCAGTTCCTGCTGATGCTGCGCGTCGTGCTGGTGACCTTCACGCTGGGTGCGCTGCTGTTTGCGCTGAACTCGCGCTCCACCATGTACGAGATGGTGCAGAACGCCTACAAGGTGACGCTGGTGGCAGCCTTCGTGCCCTTGGTGGCGGGCGCGTTCTGGAAGCGTGCCTCGACCCAGGGCGCCTTCGTCTCCATCGTCTTCGGCCTGCTGTTCTGGATTGGCGCCGAGATGACCGCTGCAGAGGCCCTGGTGCCGCCGCAGCTGGTCGGTTTCGCAGCGTCGTTGCTGGGCATGCTGATCGGCTCGCTGGCGCCGCAGCTGGTCAAGGCGGACGGCCACTCCATCGAGGACGCGATCGCCGCCGAGGCGCGCCACAAGCACTGAGTCTGCCGCGCTGTCCGGCCGGGCTGGGCGCCTGAAGAGGGCGCCAGCCTTATAATTTCATCTTTCTAATCAACGGTTTAGACCCTCCATGCCCATCTACGCCTACCGCTGCAGTTCCTGCGGTCACGCCAAAGACGTGCTGCAGAAGCTATCCGACGCCCCGCTGACCACCTGCCCGGCCTGTGGTGCCGAGAGCTTTGGCAAGCAGCTGACCGCGGCCGGCTTCCAGCTCAAGGGCTCGGGCTGGTATGCCACTGATTTCAAGGGCGGCGGTGCCGCCGCCGCCAGCACGGCAGCCACAGGCGCCGCAGCCGCAACAGCCGGCGAAACGGCCGCCAGCAGCAGTAGCGAGTCCAGCGCCAGCGCCGCGCCTGCCGCTTGCGGCGGCTCCTGCGCCTGCCACTGAACGCAGCGCCGGACCACTAGGAACCATGTGAAAAAGTACATCATCACCGGACTGCTGGTCTGGCTGCCGCTGGCCATCACGGTGTGGGTGCTGCTGTGGGTGCTCGGCATCATCAACGGCGTGTTCTCCGCCGTGCTGTCCGGCATGGATGCGGTGCTGCCCGTGTCCATGCACGACTCGATCCAGAGCCTGCGCGATGTGCCGGGCCTCGGCGTGCTGATCCTGGCCGTGGCGCTGCTGGTGACCGGCGTGGCCGTCACCAATGTGGCCGGCCAGTGGTGGCTCCGGCAATGGGACCGCCTGCTGGCGAACACGCCCATCGTCAAGAGCATCTACAGCTCGGTCAAGCAGGTCTCGGACACGCTGTTCTCCAGCAGCGGCAATGCCTTCCGCGAAGCCGTGCTGGTGCCGTATCCGCATGCCGGTTCCTGGACCATCGCTTTCGTCACCGGTCGGCCCAGCCCCGATGCCGCACGCCATTTCGCTGAAGAGCATGTCAGCCTGTATGTGCCGACCACGCCCAACCCCACCTCGGGTTTCTTCCTGATGATGCCGCGTTCCAGCATCCGCCCGCTGGACATGAGCGTGGATGCCGCGCTCAAGCACATCATCTCGATGGGCGTGGTGGCGCCGCCGGAGCTGGCGGCCAACGAGGTTCGAAATCTGCCGGGTTGAGCGCACCGGCATGCGCTCAACCCTGAGGGCCAGTTCCGGCCCCGCCAGAGCCTCACAAACCCAGACTGACAAGACCTGACCCCGGTCGCTCCATGAGAGCGGCCGTCCCTGAGATTCCGGAGAAAACCATGCGAACCTGCTACGCCGGCCAAGTCAGCGAAAAGCTGCTCGACCAAACTGTCACCCTGATGGGCTGGGCCCATCGTCGCCGCGACCACGGCGGCGTGATCTTCATCGACCTGCGCGACCGTGAAGGCCTGGTGCAGATCGTCTGCGACCCCGACCGCGCCGAGATGTTCAAGGTGGCGGAAGACGTCCGCAATGAGTTCTGCCTGAAGATCGTCGGCAAGGTGCGCGCGCGCCCGGCCGGCACCGAGAACGCCAACCTCACCAGCGGCAAGGTCGAGGTGCTGTGCCATGAACTGGAAGTGCTGAACCCCTCGGTGACGCCCCCGTTCCAGCTCGACGACGAGAACCTCAGCGAGACCACGCGCCTGACGCACCGCGTGCTGGACCTGCGCCGCCCCTACATGCAGAACAACCTGATGCTGCGCTACCGCGTGGCGATGGAAGTGCGCAAGTTCCTGGACGAGCACGGCTTCGTCGACATCGAGACCCCGATGCTGACCAAGAGCACGCCCGAAGGCGCGCGTGACTATCTGGTGCCCAGCCGCGTGCACGACGGCCAGTTCTTCGCGCTGCCGCAGTCGCCGCAGCTGTTCAAGCAGCTGCTGATGGTGGCCGGCTTCGACCGCTACTACCAGATCACCAAGTGCTTCCGCGACGAGGACCTGCGCGCCGACCGCCAGCCCGAGTTCACGCAGATCGATATCGAGACCTCCTTCCTGACCGAAGAAGAGATCCGCTCGATGTTCGAAGGCATGATCCGCCACGTGTTCCGCAAGGCGCTGAACGTCGAGCTGGGCGACTACCCGGTGATGAAGTACGCGGACGCGATGTTCCTGTACGGCTCGGACAAGCCCGATCTGCGCGTCAAGCTGCAGTTCACCGAGCTGACCGAGGTGATGGCCGACGTCGACTTCAAGGTCTTCTCGACGCCCGCCACCACCAAGGGCGGCCGTGTGGTCGCGCTGCGCGTGCCGGGTGGCGCTTCGATGAGCCGCGGCGAGATCGATGCCTACACCGAGTTCGTCAAGATCTACGGTGCCAAGGGCCTGGCCTGGGTCAAGGTCAACGAAGTGGCCAAGGGCCGCGAAGGCCTGCAGAGCCCCATCGTCAAGAACCTGCATGACGCCGCGATCGCCGAGATCCTCAAGCGCACCGGCGCACAGGACGGCGACCTGCTGTTCTTCGGCGCCGACAAGGCCAAGGTGGTCAACGATGCCATCGGTGCGCTGCGCCTGAAGGTCGGCCACAGCGAGTTCGGCAAGGCCAACGGCCTGTTCAATGATGTCTGGGCGCCGCTGTGGGTGGTGGACTTCCCGATGTTCGAGGAAGACGAGGAGAACAAGCGCTGGTCGGCTGTGCACCATCCCTTCACGGCACCGAAGGACGGTCATGAGGACCTCATGACCAGCGACCCCGGCGCCTGCATCGCCAAGGCCTACGACATGGTGCTGAACGGCTGGGAGCTGGGCGGCGGTTCGGTGCGTATCCACCGCGCTGACGTGCAGGCCAAGGTCTTCGAGGCGCTGAACATCAGCGAGGAAGACCAGCGCATCAAGTTCGGCTTCCTGCTGGACGCGCTGCAGTACGGCGCGCCCCCGCACGGCGGCCTGGCGTTCGGCCTCGACCGCATCGTCACAATGATGACCAAGGCCGATTCGATCCGCGACGTGATCGCCTTCCCGAAGACGCAGCGCGCGCAGTGCCTGCTGACCGGCGCGCCGTCGATGGTCGACGAGAAGCAGCTGCGCGAGTTGCACATCCGCCTGCGCAACCCGGGCGGCGCGACGGCGGCCTGAGGCACCCAGCGCTTGACCCGAGAAAGGGCGGCTGCGGCCGCCCTTTTTTCATGGCCGGCAACACGCGGCCCAACGGCAGGGGCCGGACGCTAGGCCCCGTGCGCCCGAAGGGGCAGGGGAGCGCCGCTCTTGACGCAGCGGATGGCGAAGCTGCTGTTGATGTCCTGAACGACAGGCAGGGCTTGCAGACGTCTCACGATCTGCTCGTACTCGCCCAGAGCCCCCACCACCACTTCCAGCAGGTAGTCATGGCTGCCCGAGACCACATGGCAGCTGATCACCTCGCCATGGCCTGCATGGCCGCCTCGAACTGCTGCACCGCGTCGGCGCGGTGATGCATCAGGCGGACATTGACGAAAACCGTGCTGCCAAGCTGCAAGGCCTGGCGGTCCAGCACCGCGCGGTAGCCGGCAATCAGGCCGCAGTCCTCCAGGCGTTTGAGGCGGCGCGCGCAGGGGCTTTGTGAGAGCGAGACGCGCTCGGCCAACTCGGCCACGGTGAGGCGGCCCTCGCGTTGGAGCAGATCCAGGATTTGGGCGTCAATGCGGTCCATGGGTGGAAATCACCAAAATCGTTTTGAATTCCAGAGATTCTCCGCGAAGAGACTGAAGTTTTGCGCTTGATGTTGGCGGAAATCGCCCGCGAGGCTTGCGGAAAATGGCCGGCGCAGTCCCGCTCGCCGTAGTCCGCAGTTCCCCATGTCTTCTTCCGCCTCTGGCGCCTTGCCCCTGGGCCTTGCGCAGTCCGAAGCCCGCCCCTGGCTGGGCTGGGCCGCCCTGGCTCTGACCCTGTGCATCTGGGCGGGCTTCTTCATCTCACTGCGTGCAGGCGCGCTGGCGGCGCTGCCGCCAGCCGAGCTGGCTCTGATCCGTTTCGGGCCAGCCGGATTGGTCTTCCTGCCTGTGCTGTGGCGAGCCCGCCATCGCTTGCGGGCCATGTCCTGGCGTCCGGCCCTGTGCATCGTGGTCGGCGCTGGCCTGCCTTACTTCCTGATCGCGAGCTGGGGAATGCGCCATGCGCCGGTGGCCGAGGGGGCCACGCTGATTCCAGGCACGCTGCCCCTGTTCACCGCCCTGCTGGGCGCGGCCTTGCACGGTCGCCAGGCGCTGGCGCGCTGGCCTGCCTTGTTGTGCATCGCAGCCGGCGTGGCCACCATGTTGGCGCTGCATGCGGGGCAGGGGGACCGTGCTCAGGGTTATGCGCTCTTTCTGCTGGGCAGCCTGATGTGGTCGGCTTACACGCTGGCCCTGCGCGAGGCGCGACTGGCTCCACTGGAGGCAGCAGCACTGATCTCCTGTGTCTCCCTTGCCCTGTTGGCGCCCTGGTTGCTGTGGCAGCTGGGGCCGGGCCCTTTGAAGCTGCTGCAGCTCGATGCAGGCTCCTTGGCGCTACAGCTGGCTCTGCAGGGGCTGGGCGTTGGCCTGGTCTCGACGCTGAGCTACAGCATCGCGGTGGCGCGACTGGGCGCACAGCGCAGCGCAACAGCCGGGGCCCTCACCCCGGTGTTGGCCAGCTTGCTGGCTTTGCCGCTCGTTGGCGAGCGGCCGGCGACCCTCACGCTGCTGGGCATGCTGCTGGTGGCCGCTGGCGTGTTGTGGAGTCAACGTACCCAGCGCTGATTCGGTCGGGTGGCTCCGCTATGCTTGCAGCATGAGCGAGAGTGCAGTCCAGGCGCGACCCTACAAAATTCCGGAATCGGTGCTGGTGGTCATCCACACGCCCGAGCTGCAGGTACTGATGCTGGAGCGCGCCGACAAGCCGGGCGCCTGGCAATGCGTCACCGGCTCCAAGGACAGCCTTGACGAGCCGCTGGCCGAGACTGCGATGCGCGAAGTGTTCGAGGAAACCGGCATCCAGGTCGGCGACAACGCGGCAGTGCCACTGCCCGCGCTGCGCGACTGGGGCCTGGTCAACGACTACGAGATCTATCCCGTCTGGCGGCACCGCTATGCGCCGGGCGTGACGCGCAACACCGAGCATGTGTTCGGCCTCACCGTGCCGGCCGGCACGCCGGTGCGATTGGCGCCGCGCGAGCATCTGCAGTACCGCTGGCTGCCTTGGCGCGAGGCAGCGGATCTGTGCTTCTCGCCGTCCAACGCCGAGCGGTGTTGCAGCTGCCGCGCTTCCTGCCGGAGGCCGCCGCATGAAGCCCGCATTCAGACATTCGACGCATGCGCCGCAGACCAGCATCCTGAGCCCCTATCTGCGGGTGGCCACCTACAACATCCACAAGGGCGTGCGCGGCGTCGGTCCGCAGAAACGCCTGGAGATCCACAACCTGGGCCTGGGCGTGGAGGCGCTGGACGCCGACCTGGTGTTTCTGCAGGAGGTGCGGCATTTCCACCACCGCGAGGCGCGCCAGTTCGACCGCAGCTCCTTCGGCTGGCCGGAGCAGGGCCAGGCCGAGTTCCTGGCGCCGGAAGGCTATGACGTGGCCTACCGCACCAATGCGGTCACCAAGCATGGCGAGCATGGCAATGCGCTGCTGTCGCGCTGGCCGATCGGCGACATCGGCCACCACGATGTGTCGGACCACCGCTTTGAGCAGCGCGGCCTGCTGCATGTGCCGGTCACCTGGCACGGGCTGACCGTGCATGCGGTCGTGGCCCATCTGGGCCTGATGCATGGCAGCCGGGTGCGCCAGGTGCAGCGCCTGGCCGAGTACATCGCGCGCGAAGTGCCCGAGGGCGAGCTGCTGGTGGTGGCCGGCGATTTCAACGACTGGGGCGAGCGCCTGGACGCGCCGATGCGCGACTGCGGCCTGCTGCGTGCCGAGTCGCCCAGCCGCACACGCCAGGCAACTTTCCCGTCGCGCCTGCCGTTCTTCTCGCTGGACCGCATCTATGTGCGCGGCCTGCGCTGTGTCAGCACCCAGGTGCCCAAGGGCCCGGCCTGGGCCCGCATGTCCGACCATCTGCCGCTGGTGGCCGAGCTCGAACTGGCGTGAGCACCGCGCACCCCGCTGAGCCTGATCCGCTGTTCTCCTGGCATGGCGTGCCGCTGCCAGTTTTCAGCGGCGGCAACGAGGTGGAGCTGCTGCGCGGTGGCGATGCGCTGTTTCCGGCCCAGATCGACGCGATCCGCCACGCGCGGCATGAGGTCTGGCTGGCCACTTACATCTTTCACCACGACAGCGCTGGCGCCGAGCTGGTGGCCGCGCTGCGCGCCGCAGCTCAGCGTGGCGTGCGCGTGCGGATGGTGGTCGACGGCTTCGGCTCCAAGGCCAGCCTGGACTGGCTGCACGAGCAGTTGGCGGGTTCGCATGTGGCGCTGGCGGTGTTCCGCCCGATCGACCGCTGGTGGCGCTGGCTGCAGCCGGGCCAGCTGCGCCGGCTGCACCAGAAACTCTGCGTGGTGGATGGCGAGCGCGCCTTCGTGGGCGGCATCAACATCATCGGCGACCGCATGGATCTCAACATCGGCCCCATCGACAATCCGCGCCTGGACTACGCGGTGGGCTTGCGCGGCCCGGTGGTCGAGCCGGTGGCGCAAGCCACGCGCGCGGTCTGGACCCGGGCCTGGCTGGGGCGCGATTTCGGCGAGGAGCTGCGGGCCCTGGTGCGCAGCCCCGAGCCGATGGCGCGCCTGCGCCGGCTGGTGCGCCGGCTGCGCATGCCCGGCGGCCGGCCGCGCCCGGGCGAGGACTCGCAGGCGCTGGAGCCTGTCTGCGCCGCCTTCGTGCTGCGCGACAACCTGCGCCAGCGCCGCACCATCGAGCGCGCCTATATCGAGGCCATCCGTGCGGCACGGGTGCGGGTCGACCTGATCACGCCTTACTTCTATCCCGGCCAGGCCTTCCGCCGCGCGCTGCGCGATGCGGCGCGGCGCGGCGTGCAGGTGCGCCTGGTGTTGCAGGGCAAGGTCGACTACCGCATCGCCGGCATTGCCGCGCAGGCGCTGTATGCCGAGTTGCTGGGTCATGGCGTGAAGATCTATGAATACACGCCGGCCTATCTGCATGCCAAGGTGGCGGTGGTGGACGAGGCCTGGGCCACGGTCGGCAGCTCCAATATCGATCCCTTGTCGCTGCTGCTGAACCTGGAGGCGAACGTGCTGGTGCAGGACGCCGGGTTCGCGCGCGGCGTCGCGCAGGAGATCGACGCTGCAGTGCGAGTCTCGCGGGCGGTTGATCTGCGGCGCCAGCGCAGCGGTCTGCGAGGCATTCTGGCGCGCGCGCTGGTGGCCTGGGTGGCCTATGTCTATCTGCGGGTGGCCGGGGCGGCGGGGCGTTACTGAGGCTGGATCGACGATCTCTCGCTGACTGGCTTGATGTTCATCAATGCGCAGACGGCGAGCTGCTGCGACGCTTGCCGCATGGGAGCAGAACAGAAGAGGCTTGAGGCCGAGCCGCCAGTCTTCTTTGCCCGCGGCCTGAGCAAGACCTATGGCGGGGGTGACACCGCGGTGCATGCGCTGCGCAGCGTCGATCTGGACGTGGCGCGGGGCGAGTTCATCGTGCTGCTGGGTGCCTCGGGCAGCGGCAAGTCCACGCTGCTGAACATCCTGGGCGGGCTGGACGTGCCCAGCAGCGGCGACTTGCGCTTTGCCGAGCATCAGCTCAGCGGCGCCAGCGAGGCCGAGCTGACGCGCTACCGGCGCGAGCATGTGGGCTTCGTGTTCCAGTTCTACAACCTGATTCCCAGCCTGACGGTGCGCGAGAACGTGGCGTTGGTGACCGACATCAGCAGCCACCCGATGCAGGTGGACGAGGCCATCGGCCTGGTCGGCCTCTTGCCAAGGGCCGACCACTTTCCGGCCCAGCTCTCGGGTGGCGAGCAGCAGCGCGTGGCGATTGCGCGCGCCATCGTCAAGCAGCCCGATCTGCTGCTGTGCGACGAGCCCACCGGTGCGCTGGACTACCAGACCGGCAAGCTGGTGCTGGAGGTGATTGCGCGCATCAACAAGGAGCTGGGCACCACGGCCGTGGTGATCACGCACAACGCGGCGATTGCGGCGATGGCGGACCGCGTGATCTACCTCAGCGATGGCGCGATCCAGCGCATCGAGCGCAATGAACACAAGCTGGCCCCTTCGGAGCTGAGCTGGTGAAGGCTCTGGACCGCAAACTGTTGCGCGACCTGCGCCTGATGTGGAGCCAGGCGCTGACCATCGCGCTGGTGGTGGCGTGCGGCATGGGTGGCTTTCTGACCACGCTCTCGGCGGTGGATTCGCTGGCGCTGGCGCGCGATGCCTTCTACGCTGAGGGCCGCTTCGCCGATGTGTTTGCCAGCGTCAAGCGGGCACCGCTGGCACTGGAGCAGCGCTTGCGCGAGCTGCCCGGCGTGCTGGACGTGCAGACCCGGGTCGAGCATGTGGTGCGGCTGGAGCTGGCCAACGTTGATGAGCCGGTGCTGGGCCAGCTGATTGGGCGGGACCCGCGCCACGAGCCACGCATGAATCGCGTTTTCATCCAACGCGGCCGTGATCTGGGCGAGCAGCCGGCCGGCGCCAGCGCGATTGAGGTGCTGCTGTCGGCCGCTTTTGCCGAGGCCCGCGGCCTGGCGCCCGGCGCGCGGCTGACGGCCTTGATCAACGGCCGCCAGCGCGAGCTGGTGGTGGTGGGCTGGGTGCTGTCGCCCGAATACATCTTTGCCGGCCTGGGCGGCCTGCCGGACATGCGCGGCTTCGGCGTGGTCTGGCTGGACCGCGAGCTGCTGGCCGGCGCCTACGACATGCGCGGCGCCTTCAACCGCGTGTCGATCAAGCTGGCACCGGGTGCCTCCGAAGCGGCGGTGATCGCCGAGCTGGGGCAGGTGCTCCAGCCCTATGGCGGGCGCGAGGCCTATGGCCGCGCCGACCAGACCTCACACGCGATGCTGGACGCTGAAATCAAGGAGCAGCAGGTGCTGGGCACGCTGCTGCCGGTGATCTTCCTGGGCGTGGCGGCCTTCCTGCTGAACGTGGTGGTGTCGCGCCTGGTGGCCACGCAGCGCGAGCAGGTGGCGGCGCTGAAGGCGCTGGGCTATCCCAACCGCAACATCGCCATGCATTACCTGAAGCTGGTGCTGGTGATCGTCGGCCTGGGCCTGCTGCTGGGCATTGCCTTGGGCAAGACCTTGGGCGTCATGATGACGGGCCTGTATGCCGAGTTCTTCCGCTTTCGCAGCTATACGCATGTGCTGGAGCCCTCGCTGGTGCTGATGAGCGGCGCGGTGACCGTGGCCATGGCGGTGGCCGGCACGCTGAACGCCATTGGCGCCACGGTGCGCCTGGCGCCGGCCGAGGCGATGCGGCCCGCCGCACCCGGGCGCTACAAGGCCGCGCTGCTGGAGCGACTGCCGGGCGTGCGCGGCAGCGTGCCGCTGCGCATGATCCTGCGCCAGATGGAGCGCCGGCCCTGGCGCAGCTTGCTGTCGATCGCCGGCGTGGCGGTGGCGGTGGCCATCGTCGTGCTGGGCAACTTCTTCCGCGACGCGATCGACTACATCGTCGACGCACAGTTCAACGTCTCGATGCGTTCGGATGTGATCGTCTGGATGGCCGAGGCCGGCAGTGACAGCGCCCGCCACGAACTGGCGCGCCTGCCTGGTGTGCTGAGCACCGAATCCGGCCGCGATGTGGCGGTGCGCTTCATCCACGGCCCGCGCAGCGAGCGCGGCAGCCTGCAGGGCATGGCCGAGCGGCCCGAGGCGCGCCGCATCGTCGATGTGGACGGCCGCCCCGCGCTGCCCAGCAGCACCGGGCTGGTGATGACGGACCGGCTGGCCGACAAGCTGGGCCTGCGCGTCGGCGACCTGGTGCAGCTTGAACTGCTGGAAGGGCGGGTGCGCACGCTGATGCTGCCGCTGGAAGCCACGGTGCGCGAGATGATGGGTCTGAACGCCTACATCGAGCGCCGCGCGCTGAATCGCCTGCTGGGCGAGGGCGACGTGGCCTCGCAATATGCGCTGATCGCCGAGCGTGGCCGCGAAGGCGAGCTGCTGCGCGCGCTGAAGCCCATGCCGCGCGTGGTGGGCAGCTTCAGCAAATCCATCCTGGTTCGGAACTTGCAGGACATCAGCGCGCGCAATGTGCGCATCATGAGCACCATCCTGACGCTGTTTGCCAGCGTTATCGCGGTGGGCGTGGTCTACAACAATGCGCGCATCGCGCTGGCCGAGCGCGCTTGGGAGCTGGCTTCGCTGCGGGTGCTGGGCTTCACGCGCGCCGAGGTCTCGGGCCTGTTGCTGGGCGAAATGGCCATCGTCATCGGCATTGCGCTGCCGCTGGGCATGCTGATGGGCTGGGGCCTGGCGCATGGCCTGGTGGGCGCGCTCAAGTCCGACCAGTTCATGTTTCCGGTGGTGATCCAGCCGCGCACCTATGCCTGGGCCGGCCTGGCCGTTCTGGGCGCCGGCCTGGCCAGCGCGCTGGTGGTGCGGCGGCGCATCGACCAGCTCGATCTGGTGGCCGCCTTGAAGACGAGGGAGTAGCAGACGATGCAGACGAAGACGAAATGGATGTTGGCCGGCACGGCCGCCGTGCTGGTGGCCCTGCTGGGCTGGGCCTTTGCACCGCGCCCGACGCTGGTGGAGGTGGCCGAGGCGAAGCCCGGCCTGTTCGAGGCCGGCATCGAGGAGGATGGCAAGACCCGCGTGCTGGACCGCTACCAGGTCTCGGCGCCGCTGGCCGGCCGCTGGCTGCGCCCGACGCTGAAGGAGGGCGACACGGTGCAGGCCGGCGCGGTGCTGGGCCAGCTGCAGCCGACGCTGGCGCCGCTGCTGGATGCGCGCAGCCTGGCCGAGTTGAGCGCACGGGCTGACGGCGCAGCCGCCGCTCAGCCGCGTGCGTCGGCGCGCCTGGGCGCGGCCCAGGTGGCGCTGGCCCAGGCCGAGCATGGCCTGAAGCGGGCCGAGTCGCTGGCGGCCCAGGGTTTTGTCTCGAAGGCCAATCTGGATGACGCGCAGCTGGCGCTGCAAGCCGCCCAGCAGGAGCGCGCCAGCGCCCAGGCCGAGGCGCAGATCGCTCGCTACGAGCTGGCCCAG
>JACDQM010000022.1 GCA_015657635.1 Roseateles sp. | reverse complement strand
GGGCATGGCCAACGCGCATCTCGAAGCGGTGGCCTCGTTGCTGCATGAACGGGCGCCGCGCGAGATCTCCAAGCTCTACGCCCCACCCAGCCTGGCGGCCAAGGCTCATCAGCGCAGTGCACCGAGCCTGCGCAACGAGGTACCGCCCGGCCAGGCCGCGGTGGAGCCAAGCCATCTGCTGTCCAACGGCCGCTACCGCGTCGCGCTGCGCGCCAATGGTGCCGGCTGGAGCCGCTGGGGCGAGCAGGATCTGAGCCGCTGGCGCGACGATGCGCTGCGCGACGCGCACGGCCACTTCTTCTTCCTGCGTCTGGCCGGCAGCCAGGCGCTGGTGTCGCTGACCCAGCATCCCGCGCCCGATGCCGGCGCCGAGTACCACGGCGTCTTCCATGCCGACCGGGTCTGCCTGAGCGCCAGCTGGCCGGGGCTGCACAGCGAACTAACGGCCTGGGTCAGCCCCGAGGACGACATCGAGTTCCGCCAGGTGGAGTTGCGGAACTCTGGCGACCAGCCGATCGAGCTGGAGCTGATCTCCTGCTTCGAGCCCACGCTGGCGCTGGCGCGTGCTGACGAGGCGCATCCGGCCTTCAGCCAGATGTTCCTGAGCGCCCAGGGCCTGCCGCAGCAGCAGGCCCTGCTGTTCGAACGCCGCCCGCGCCTGGCCACCGAGCCGGGCCTGCAGGCCGCGCACTTCCTGGCCCATGCCGAGCCGCCGGTGCAGACACTGCAGGTGCAGCTGGATCGCCAGCAGTGGCGGGGCCGCAATCGCGCAGTGCATCAGCCGCTGGGCCGTCTGGACCCGCTCACCGCAGGCGACCTGGTGACCGGGCTGGATCCCGTGTGCGTGCTGGCGGCGACCCTGCGCATCGAGCCACGCGGCAAGGCGCTGCTGACCTTCGCCACCGCTGCGGCCGAGCATGGCGCCACGCTGCGCGCGGTGATCGACAAATACCGCCAGCCCAGCCATGTGGAGCGCGCCTCGCTGATGTCGGCCACGCTGGCCGGCATTCGCTTGCGCGCGCTGCGCATCAGCCCGGACAGCCTGGCCGCCGTGCAGACGCTCAGCACCGCCTTGCTGCTGACCCTGACGCGCCCGCCGGCGCCGGGCAGCGAACGCGCGCCACCCGGCCCGGGCTGGGACCGCCGCCTGCTGTGGCGCTTCGGCCTGTCGGGCGAGCGGCCGCTGCTGCTGGTGCACATCAGCACCCTGCCCGGCTTGGGCCTGCTGCGCGCGCTGGACCAGGGCCTGCGCCTGTGGTCCTGGGGGGGCGTCGCCTGCGATCTGGTGGTCATCAACGAAGAAGCCGCTTCCTACGAAATGGCCCTGCAACGCGAGATCGCGGCATTGCGCCAGCGCCACCAGGCCGATGCCGCGGCGCTGCCCGGCACCAGCAGCACGACCTTCCATCTGCTGCGGGCCCAGGATCTTTCAGCGGCCGAGCTCGACGCGCTGCAGCAGCTGGCGCGCGTACAGCTGCGCGCCGATGGGCGGCCGCTGGCGCAGCATGTGCGCGCTTGGCTGGCGCAGCACGAACTGGCGCGCGAGATCCGCCAGGGCACCGACAGCAGCGAACTGACGTCCCAAGCGCAAACCGCAGCCATCGCCGCGGGCGCCTTTTCGGCCGATGGCAGCGAGTTCAGCTTTGAGGTCGGCACACATCGCCGGCCGCCGCGACCCTGGATCAATGTGCTGGCCAACCCGGATTTCGGCTGCCTGCTGTCCGAGGCCGGCGGTGGCGGCAGCTGGGCCCGCAACAGCCGCATGAACCAGCTGACCGCCTGGTCCAACGACCCGGTTTCCGACCCGCCCTCCGAGTGGTGGCTGCTGCAAGACCTGCACAGCCGCGAGACCTGGAGCGTCACCCCTTCGGCCTGGGGTGCGGCCGGAACCCGTTATCACGTCGTTCATGGCCAGGGCTACACGCGCATCACGCACCGCCGGGGCGATCTGGCGGTCAGCGCCAGCTGGTGCGTGGACGCGCAGTCCAGCGTCAAGCAGTTGCGGCTGCGCATCTTCAACGACAGCCCCCAAGCCCGCCGCCTGCGCCTGGTAGGCTTCGCCGAATGGCTGATGGGCGCCAGCCACGCCGACCGCGCCAGCGTGCACACGGCGCTGTTCAGCCAGCGCCTGGCGCAGGACGGCCGGTTGAGCGCGCTGCTGGCCACCCAGCAGGAGCAGGCCGGCGGCCTCGGCCAGGGCTGCGCCTTCCTGGCGCTGGTGGAGCCTGGCGGGCGCGGCGGTGCCGCGCTGGACAGCGCCGACTGGAGCTGTGACCGGCGCGAGTGCTTCGACGCCCGCGGCCGGCTGGTGCTGCCCGAACACTTCGGCCAGACCCAGGGCGGCGGGCTGGACCCCTGTGCCGCGCTGGCCACGCGCCTGCAGCTGGCACCCGGCGAGGCGCTGGAGCGCGTGTTCCTGCTGGGTTACGCCGACAGCCCGGAAGCGGCGCGCCAGCTGGCGCTGCGCGCAGCCATGGTCGACGCCGAGGCGCGCCAGGAGGATGTGCGCGAACGCTGGGACCTGCTGCTGGGCGCCAGCACGGTGAGCACACCGGATCCGCTGTTCGATGCGCTGGTCAACCGCTGGTTGCTCTACCAGACCCTGTCCTGCCGGCTCTGGGCCAAGGCCGGCTTCTACCAGGCCGGCGGCGCCACCGGCTACCGCGACCAGCTGCAGGACACGCTGGCGCTGAGCTGGGCCGCGCCCGATCTGCTACGCCAGCAGCTGCTGCGCTGCGCGGGGCGCCAATACCCCGAGGGCGATGTGCAGCACTGGTGGCATGAGCCCGGCGGCGCTGGCGTTCGAACCCATTTCTCCGACGATCTGCTGTGGCTGCCGCATGCCTGCAGCCACTACCTGAGCTGCAGCGGCGATGCTGCGGTGCTCGACGAGGTGCTGCCCTTCATCGAAGGCAGCCCCATTCCTGAAGGCGCCGAGGACATCTACGAGACGCCACGCATCAGCGAGCAAGGCGCCAGCTTGTATGAACACGCGGCGCGCGCCATCGACCGCAGCCTGCGCGTTGGCGCGCATGGCCTGCCGCTGATGGGCAGCGGCGACTGGAACGATGGCATGAACCGGGTCGGCCATGGCGGGCGCGGCGAGTCGGTCTGGCTGGGCTGGTTCCTGGCCCGCGTGGTGGCGGACTTCCTGCCGCTGGCCCAGGCGCGCGGCGACATTGCGCGTGTGCAGCGCTGGCAGCAGGCGGCGCAAGGCTGGGCCGTGGCGCTGCGGGGACCGGCCTGGGATGGGCGCTGGTTCCGCCGCGCCTTCTTCGACGATGGCCAGCCCCTGGGCAGCAATCACAACGCCGAGGCGCGCATCGACCTGATCGCGCAGGCCTGGGCCGTGCTCTCGCGCCAGGCTTCCCCCGAGCGGCAACGCCAGGCCATGGATGCGGTGGAGCAGGAGCTGGTCGACCACGAGGCCGGGCTGCTGCGCCTGCTGACACCGCCGCTGGTGCATGCCGAACCCAGCGCCGGCTATATCCAGGCCTATCCGCCCGGCGTGCGCGAGAACGGCGGCCAGTACTCGCACGGCGCGATCTGGGCCTTGATGGCGCAGGCCGCGCTGGCGCGGCAGAGCCCGGTGGCATCAAGCCAGGGTGCCGAACTGGCCTACCGCTACTTCTGCATGCTGAGCCCGGCACACCGCAGCCGCGACCCGCGGCGCGGGCCCGTCTACGGCCTGGAGCCCTATGCGATGGCGGGCGACATCTGCAGCGCGCCGCCCTATGTCGGGCGCGGCGGCTGGAGCTGGTACACCGGTGCAGCCGCCTGGATCCACAGGGCGGCGCTTGAGTCGCTGTTCGGACTGCGCCTGCAAGCCCGCAGCCTGAGCTTCCTTCCCTGCCTGCCGCCTGCCTGGCAACGCGCCGAGCTGAGCCTGCGCCGCGAAGGGCGGCTGATGCGCTTCGTGTTCGTGCGCACCACACCCAGCCAGCTGGCTGCCCTGCTCACCGAGGAGCAGGCGCAGCTGCTGCGGCCCGGTCAGCTGCTGGAGTGGCCTGAGCTCGGACTGCGCAGCAGCTTTGTCATAGCGCTGGCCGACTAGGGCCTGTGAACACTACGGCAACGGGTCGCGTTGCCGTGGTGGGAATAAGGCCTAGCGCGCGCGGATCAGACCGGTGTCGCCAGACACGACGATCTCGACACGCCGGTTCAGCTGCCGGCCCTCGGCACTGTCGTTGCTGGCCACCGGATGCGCTTCGCCGTAGCCGCGTGCGGTAACCCGCTCGGCCGCCAGGCCCTGCACCAGCAGCGCACGGCGCACGGCGTCGGCACGGCGTCCGGACAGGCCCTGATTGGCCGCGTCGCTGCCGATGCTGTCGGTGAAGCCTTCCACCAGGGCCTGGCGCTGCGGATGCTGCTTCATGAAGTCAACCAGCTTGTCGATGCCGCGCAGGCCTTCGGGCTTGAGCACTGCCTGGTTGGTGTCGAACAGCAGGTCGCCGATGGTGATCACCAGCCCGCGTTCGGTCTGGCGCGCATTCATCTCGCGCAGCTGGGCTTCAAGCTGCTCGTTGCGGGCCTGGCTGTCGCCCGCCTGCTGGCGGGCGGCCTCAGCCTGCTGCCGCGCAACATCGGCCTGCTGCTGGGACGCCCTCGCATCGCGCTGCGCGGCATCGGCGCTGGCCTTGGCGGCATCGGCCTCGTCGGTGCGTGCGGCCAGGCGCTGCTTGTCGCGCAACGCATTGGCCTGGCTCACCGCCTGTTCGGCCGCCCGTTGGCGACCGAGCGCCTGGCTCAGCGCGATCTGCTGCTTGGCGAGGTAGGCCAGATGGTCGACCTGTGCGCGGCCATCGTCGCGCGCCCAGGCCTCGTTGGCCAGATTCAGTGCAAGCCCGGCCTCGCGTAACTCGGCGGCTGCGAATTCACGCGCCTGCGGCGTGTCCTGGGCGATGCGGTAATCGCTGCGGGCCTCGCTGAGCATGGGGTTGTCAGCCGGCACGGTGCTGCAGGCGGACAGGGTGGCGATCGTGGCCGAAGCCATCAGCGCCAGGGTGTGATAACGGTGCTTGTTCATGTCTTTCCTTGTGGATGTGTCTGGGTGGGCGCGCAGTAGCGGCCTCACTTGGCCTTGCGGTCCATCTCTTCGCGCAGGGCGCGGCTGTCTTCGCGCAACGCGGCCGCGGCCTTGTCGGCCTTGGCGGCTTCGGTCTTGGCCTCGGCCAGCCGGGCGTCGGCCTGGGCCTGCCGCGCCAGCGTCAGCGCCAGTGCATGGTCGCCGGCACTCAAGGCGGTGCGGGCACGAGCCATCTTGTCGCGCGCCAGGCCCATCTCTGCCGGGGCACCTGCCAGCGCGCCGGCGCTGAGGGCATGGTTGAGCGCAGCTTCGGAAACCGCCATCTCGGCCGTTGGGGCCGGCACGCTGGCGCAGGCCGCCGCCAGCAGCGACAAGGCGGCGAGCGATAGCAGCGCGCGAGGGCGCAGAACACGCGAATCGTTGGTGGTCTTCATGGTGATGACTCCTGGGTTTGAACTGGCGCCCAGCCTGGGCGCATCGCGCCGGCCGGTCGGTGCGCTGACGCACCGACGCCGCTTCGTCCCGGCGGCAGCATTCAGGCATCAACCACCACCACGCAAAGGAAGCACCATGAACTGGGATCAGATCCAAGGCAATTGGAAACAGGCCGCCGGCAAAGTGAAGGAGCAATGGGGCAAGTTGAGCGACGACGACCTCGAGATCGTGGCCGGCCGCCGCGAGCAGCTCGCCGGCAAGATCCAGGAGCGCTATGGCCTGGCCAAGGAGGAGGTCGAGCAGCAGCTGGCCGAGTGGCAGCGCCGCGCCAGCGATGTCTGGTTCACGGCTACCAAACGTGATCGCTGAGATCGGGCGTCGCACAAGGCCGGGCTGCCACCCGGCCGCTCACCGTGCGCCACAGCCATGGAGTCACAGATGAAGCAGGACGCCTACTTCCACCAGCCCTCGGAAGCCGTGCGCTTCTGGGTGCAGGTGGAGCAGCAGTGGATCGGCGCCAGCATCGCCAGCTCGGTGCTGCATTACAGCTTCTGCGCCAACAGCAGCACCGATCAGCCCATGGAGACTTACCTTGCCCATGCGCCTGAGATCAACGCTGCGGTGCGCCGCCGCTGGGCGGCCGGTTCTTCTGAACCCATCATGCTGCGCGAGCACGACCTGCGCCCATCGTCCAGTTGATGAGTGCTGCCGCCCGGCCTGGGCGGAAGGAACGAGGCCGCAGGCGCGCGATGCAGTTTCAGCCAAGATTGCCATGGGCAATCTGCCATCCCTTGCCGGCTTGAGCGGCACCCTGCAGCTTGGGGGCCGCGCGATAGCTGGGACACCATCGGACCAGGCAGTCATCGAGTTCCTGATCGGCACAGGGCTTGCTCAGAACGCCGCTCATCCCATGCTTCTCAAGCCCGCCCCCACGCGGCAGGGTGCCGGAGTAGGCGATGACCGGCACGGCAGGCCGCGCCAGGCCGGCCTCGAAACGTCGGATGACGGAGGTCGCGTCAAGCCCGTCAAGGATGGGCATCTGCAGATCCATCAGCACAAGGTCGAAGTGCTGCTCACGGGCGAGCGCAACGGCTTCGGCGCCATCGGCGGCCAGCACCGGCACGATGCCTCGCGACTCCAGCATCGCCGAGATCATCATCAGGTTCATCGGGTTGTCATCGGCCACCAGAATGCGCACGGCGCCGTAGGAGTGCCGGCTCGCGCCGCCGCCCTCGGCGGGCGCCTCCTCAGGCGCTGGCGGCATCTCGCTCCAGGCACTGACCCATGTCCTGAGCTTGCGGAGCAAGCGAAGCGGGACAGGCATGACAGGCGCAGGACTGTGGCTCATGGCGAAACCTCTGTCAGAGGAAAGACACGCCAGCGTGGCAGCTCCGGCGATCAGTGTCTGTGCGCTGGCACACCCGACTGAATCGCCCCCCTAACCATCTAGCACCACGGCTGATTACTTCGTTCGCTCGCGCACAGACCGCGCCTTCGCCGCAACCTATGGTCTGCACTGTGCTCGCAGGGCTTGAACCGCCTGGTGCGCACATTCAAGGACTCCCTGCCGCGCTCGACCGTCGAGCTGGCGCCAAGGATCCCTGACCCACTCTCCACACCAAGGAACGAACATGCATACCAACTACGTCACACGCGACAACTTCGGCATGTACGCCGACAGCGCCTCAGGCCCCGGCCCGGCGCTGATGGGTGCGGACACCTTGCTCGGCAACGATGTCTACAACAAGGATGGCGAGGACCTCGGCGACATCAAGGAACTGATGATCGACATGGCCTCCGGAAAGATCGCCTACGCGGTGCTGTCGTTCGGCGGCCTGCTGGGCATGGGCGACAAGCTGTTCGCCGTTCCGTGGACGGCGCTCACGCTGGACACCTCGAACAAGCGTTTCACGCTGAATGTCCCGAAGGCAGCGCTGAAGGATGCGCCCGGCTTCGACAAGGGCCGTTGGCCCGCGATGTCGGACCGGACCTGGGCCAGCGGCGTGCACAAGTTCTACGGCACCGCCTACTCGACCGAGTAAGCGCTCTCCCCCCCGCAGGACGCGGACCGGGCTGGCATTTCAATTTCAACGCAAAAGGAAAAAGCATGAACAAGGATCAAGTCAAGGGCACGATCAAGCAAGCCGCAGGCAAGGTGCAGCAGACCACCGGCAAGGTGCTCGGCAGCCATGAGCAGCAGCTCAAGGGCATCAAGAAGCAGGTAGAGGGCGAAGCGCAAAAGGCCGTCGGCGACATCAAGGAAGTCGTCAAGGACGCGGTCAGCAAGTAGTGCAGCACGGCCGGGGACGCGCTGCTGTCCCTGGTCTGCGGCGCCGGCGCGCCGGGCCGCCGCTGCGCCCCATTCATGGGTCCGGCCGGCCTCGCGCCGACCGGCGTTCTGCCAACTGAGAGGCCACGCGACGACCATGACCTACACCTTCAAGTGCCCTGAGAGCAGCGATGTGCTGATGCTGAAGGCCGATGGCGATGAGATGCTGCGCATCATCGGCAGGGATCCAGCCGCCAAAGGCATCATCGAAACAACTGCGCTGCTAGCGGCGATCGACGCGATTGAGCGCGCCATCGGCGAAATTCAGCGCCACCGCGCCCAGACGGCCGATGCTGCCGCTTCAGCCAGCACCCCCGCCGAACCCAATGGTGGCGTGGGCTTGCACCAGCGCAGCTGGCCACTGCTACAGATGCTCAGGACCGCGCGAGCTGCCGCCGTCGATGTGACCTGGGGCGTCTGATGCACGCGCCCGGATGTTTCAACAAGGCCCGGCGCAGCGCCTTGGGCGCCACCCAGATTTCTTTCACGCACCGGAGCACCCATCCCATGAGAACCAAGACTTCACGCCTGCTGTCGGCCCTGGCCCTCAGCGCGCTCAGCACGAGCCTGCTGGTCGCCTGCAACAAGACGCCCGAAACTGCGCCGCCGGCCACGCCACCGCCGCCCATCACCGTGGGCACCCAGGTGGATGACGCAGTCATCACCGCCAGCGTCAAATCGGCTCTGCTGGCCAACCCGAGCATCAACAGCCTGGATCTGCAAGTTGAATCCCGCAAAGGCGTGGTTCAACTCAGCGGCTTTGTTGAGAACCAGAGCCAGATCGACCAGGCGCTCGCTGCAGCGCGCAGCGTGACGGGTGTGACCGCGGTAGAGAACGGCGTCTCCCTCAAAGGCACGGCCAGCACCCTGGGCACAAAGATCGACGACGCCAGCGTGACCGGCCGCGTCAAGGCCGCCTTGCTGAGCGATCCTGACGTCAAGAGCTTCGACATCAGCGTCCTCACCTTCAAGGGCGAGGTGCAGCTGACCGGCTTCGTCGACAACCCTGGGCAGATCGAGCAGGCGGCCAAGATTGCCCGCGCCACCGAGGGCGTGAGCAGCGTCAAGAACGAGCTGACGACCAAGCGATAGGCGGCTCAAGCCATCGGGCCGCAGGCCAGACCTTCACAAGGCTACGAAAGTGGCTAGGGCCGAAGACGCAAGATTTCACAACCTGAGACAGGCAGCTGTTCTGCCTGGGGCAGAACATCGAGAAGCTGGCCACAAGCGGGTGGAGAGGATGAGGGCGGCGTAGGGACGCGGGCCAGGCGATCACAGAGCCCTCAAATGCGGGTTCGGCTGGCAGCACCCTGCGGTGGCAGGACCCCTCACTGCGCCAGCGCGGTTCTGGGGCCGGTGTGGCGTCTCGCGACTACTTCGTGAGCAAACTTGCAAGCGCGGGCTTGAACCGGTCTAGGTGCTGGCCGGCGAGAAGAACGTTTACGCAGGCAACGACGTCGGGGTGTCCATGGGCGGGTTTGGCGGCTGCCTGTATCACACCACCGCCTTCGCCATGGACGCTGGCGTCCTGAAGTCATTTGGCACGAAGGCTGATTTCCACGCGCCGAGCGCAGAACAGCTAAACAGACTGAAGGCACGGTAATGCGAATACAGGCGCAATTTGCGCCGCCGCCCCACCCCGTTTCTAACGTCGAATGGCTGCTCTTGGGCGTCAAGTTCAACGAAGCGGGGGACCGCAACCGCTGCGGATCAGCCGGTCTCGTTTGAAGGTCAGCTCAAGGCCAGTCGCCGCTCGGTGGAGGAATACATGCCTACGCCCTGTTGGCCGGCATCGCGATGACCATCGACCTGTTTGAGGGTGATGTCCCGGCGCGTGGTGTAAGTCCGCAGCCCGGAGAGGCTGAGATGCGCGGGGTTACTCAGCGTGCCACTGCGGACAGCCGAGTCGGAACAGTATCACTGAGAGCCTGAAGCCCCTCAAGCTGCATGTAGCGCCG
>JACDQM010000191.1 GCA_015657635.1 Roseateles sp. | reverse complement strand
TGGCATCGGGCGCAGCGAAGGCTGAACCGGAAAGCCCGCCCCACACGGCCGACGCACGTCACACACAACCATCGCAAGGCTTTCATCATCGTCGCCCCCGGCGCTTCTGCTTTCGCTTGACCTTACCATGATGGCAAGCCTCAGACTCATGTCATGAATTCTCCTTCGACCACGACCACCTGGACCTTGCCGGTCAGCGGAATGACCTGCGCCTCCTGCGTGAAGCGCGTTGAACAGGCCTTGCTGAAGGTGCCTGGCGTTCAGCAGGCGCAAGTCAATCTGGCGACTGAAACCGCCAGCGTCGAGACCGATGCGCAACTCGGCCTGCCGGCGCTGGCCCTGGCCTTGTCCCGGGCGGGCTACCCCGTTCGCGAGCAGCAGCTGACGCTGCAGATCAGCGGCATGACCTGCGCCTCCTGCGTCGGCCGGGTCGAAAAGACCTTGCTGAAGGTGCCCGGCGTGCTGAGTGCGGCCGTCAATCTGGCTACCGAGAGCGCCAGCGTCACTGCGCTGTCGGACGTGGAGACAGCCGCCTTGATTGCCGCCGTCACGCGCGCCGGCTACTCCGCCAGCCTGGCCGGTGACGCGCCGCGCGCCAAGCCGGATTGGCAGCACAGCGGATGGCCGGTGCTGATTGCAGCCCTGCTGTCAGCGCCGATGGTGCTGCCGATGCTGGGCCTGCTGGTCGGCCACCACTGGATGATCGATGGCTGGTGGCAGCTGGCGCTGACCCTGCCGGTGCAGTTCTGGCTGGGCGCGCGCTTCTACAAGGCCGGCTGGGCCGCGCTGCGCGCTGGCGCCGGCAATATGGACCTGCTGGTGGCACTGGGCACCAGCGCCGCCTTCGGCCTGAGCCTGTACCAGCTGCTGCTCCACGGCAGCCATGCACATGCGCTGTATTTCGAGTCGGCCGCAGTCGTCATCACACTGGTGCTGCTGGGCAAATGGCTGGAGGCGCGCGCCAAGCGCCAGACCACCGAGGCGATCCGCGCGCTCAAGGCGCTGCGGCCTGAAACCGCGCGGGTGCGCCGTGGCGGGCAGGAGCTGGAGCTGCCACTGGCCCAGCTGATGCTGGGCGACACGGTGCTGGTGCGCCCGGGCGAGCGCATCCCGGTGGATGGCGAGCTGATTGAAGGCGAAAGCCAGGTGGACGAATCGCTGATCACTGGCGAGAGCCTGCCGGTGGCCAAGCATGTCGGCGACAAGGTGGTGGGTGGCGCCGTCAATGGTGAGGGGCTGATGCTGCTGCGCGTCACGGCGCTGGGCGCGGAGTCGACGCTATCGCGCATCGTGCGCCTGGTCGAATCGGCCCAGGCCGGCAAGGCACCGATCCAGCGCCTGGTCGATCAGGTCAGCGCCGTCTTCGTGCCCGTGGTGGTGGGCATCGCCGCGCTCACGCTGCTGGGCTGGGGCCTGGCCAGCGGCAACTGGGAGCAGGCGCTGCTGAACGCGGTGGCGGTGCTGGTGATCGCCTGCCCCTGCGCACTGGGCCTGGCCACGCCCACCGCCATCATGGCCGGCACCGGCGTGGCTGCGCGGCACGGCATGCTGATCAAGGACGCGCAGGCCCTGGAGCTGGCCGCGCATCTGAACATCGTGGCCTTTGACAAGACCGGCACGCTGACCGCCGGCAAGCCCGAGCTGGTGGCCCTGCAGGCCGCGCCTGGCGCGGACGAACCCCAGGTGCTGGCGCTGGCGGCGGCCTTGCAGGCCGGCAGCGAGCACCCGCTGGCGCGCGCAGTCGGCACGGCAGCCAAGGCACGCGCTGTCACGCTGCCCTCTGCCACAGGCTTGAAGGCCATCGCCGGACGCGGCGTGTCTGCCAGCGTCGACGGGCAGGAGCTGCGCCTGGGCAGCTCGCGCCTGATGCAGGAGCTGGGCGTGGACTGCGCGGCCCTGCTGGCCAGCGCCAGCCAGCTGCAGCTTGAGGGCCGCACCGTGTCTTGGCTGGCCACGCTGACGCCGGCACCGCGCCTGCTGGGCCTGCTGGCCTTTGGCGACCCGCTCAAGCCCAGCGCAGCCGCCGCCATCCGGGCCCTCAAGGCCCTGGGCCTGCGCACCGTGATGCTCAGTGGCGACAACCGCGGCAGCGCCGAGGCGGTGGGCCGCGCGCTCGGCCTCGACGAGGTGCGCGCCGAGGTGCTGCCCGAGGACAAGGCCCGCATCATCAGCGAGCTCAAGTCCGGCGGCACGCAGCGCGTCGCCATGGTCGGCGACGGCATCAACGATGCGCCTGCGCTGGCCGCGGCCGATGTGGGGCTGGCCATGTCCACCGGCACCGATGTGGCCATGCATGCGGCCGGCATCACCTTGATGCGCGGCGACCCGGCACTAGTGGCGCAAGCCATCGAGCTGTCGCGGCGCACGCTGGCCAAGATCCGGCAGAACCTGTTCTGGGCCTTCGCCTACAACGTGGTGGGCATTCCGCTGGCCGCGCTCGGCTATCTGAACCCGGTGATCGCTGGTGCGGCGATGGCTTTCTCCAGCGTGTCGGTGGTCAGCAATGCGCTGCTGCTGAAGCGCTGGAAAGCAGCAAAGGATTCGGCATGACGAGCCCCTTCACGATCGGCGAGGCTGCGGCCCGCTCAGGCGTCTCGGCCAAGATGCTGCGGCACTACGAATCGCTCGGCCTGCTGCCCAAGGTGGCGCGCACCGAGGCCGGCTACCGCCTCTATTCGGAAAGCGATGTGCACACGCTGCGCTTCATCCGCCGTGCCCGCGACCTCGGCTTCTCGATCGCCGAAATCTCCGAGCTGCTGGCGCTGTGGCAGAACCGGCGCCGCGCCAGCAGCGAGGTCAAGCGCATCGCCAAATCGCATATCGCCGACCTGGAGCGCCGCCTGGCCGAAATGCAGGCCATGAAGCAGACGCTGGAACAGTTGGTTAGTTGCTGCCGCGGCGACGAGCGCCCGGATTGCCCCATCCTCGATGGGCTGGCCGACGACGCCTGAGCAAGGACGCAGTGCGCAGCGGTCGCTGTGAATTCAGCCTGCAGGCCCGCAGGCTTCTGGCGGCAGGGCACTGAAGTCCATGATCCAGTTCGTTTCCCAGCGCTCGCCGCCATCGGCAGAGAACGCCTGCTCCCAGCGCGGCCGCGCCGGGGCGGGCTGCGTCCACAAGAAGCGCACGCGGATCGCCTGACCGTTCAAACAGTCATCGGCATAGAAGCGTCCAACCCCGTCATCGAATCCTCCGATGACGGGAACATCCAGCGCATGCGGGCTGCGGCCGTCGAGCCACCAAATGGCCCACTGCCGGCTGGCTGTGTCGTAAGAGCGCAGCGCCAGCGCGCGGTAGGCCCCCTCAGGGAGCGCCAGCAGGTTGTCTTCGAGGTTGCCGAAGCCGCCCAGCACCTTGCGCGTGCTGCTGCTGCCTTGAAACTCGTCCCAGTCAGCGCAACCGGCCAGGCGTCGCCTCAAACGGCGATGCTGTACCGCCCAGTTCCCGATGATGAAGTCAAAGTCACCCGGAGCGCTGACAGCAGCAGACATGGAACAGCCTTTCGCGTTGCAGAGCTCCGCAGTCTGCCCAGGCTCTGCAGACACCGTCATGGCAGCAGGCCGCGCGGTACCGGCCACCTGACGGGTCCACGTGGATGCGGGCTTTACTGCCCGGTCGCCGCCAGCACCTCAGTCAGATCAGTCAGGCCCGCCAGCAGCTTGGCGATGCCGTCCTGGCGCAGCGTGCTCATGCCGCTGCGCTGCGCGGCGACGAACATCTCGCTGGCTGGCGCGCGGCGCCGGATCAGCTCGCGCAGCGCCTCGTCGGCGATCACCAGTTCGTGGATGCCCAGGCGGCCCTTGTAGCCCGTGCCGCCGCAGGCATCGCAGCCGTTGCGGCGGTACTGGCGCAACTGGCCATCGACCGCGTAATGCTGATGCCAGCTGGCCAGCAAGGTGTCCTCGCTGTGATCGGAGGCGCCGCTGCCCGACTGCAGATACAGGCGCAGCAGCGAGCGCGTGGCGCGCTCGTCCAGCGGCTCGGGCACGCGACAGTCCAGGCACAGGCGCCGCACCAGGCGCTGCGCCAGCACGGCCAGCAGGGAGTCCGAGAACATGAAGGGGTCCAGCCCGATCTCGAGCAGGCGCGTGACGCTCTCGGGCGCCGAGTTGGTGTGCAGCGTGGACATCACCAGATGGCCGGTCAGCGAGGCCTCGACCGCGATGCGTGCGGTCTCCTCGTCGCGCATCTCGCCGATCATGATGACATCGGGATCGGCGCGCAGAAAGGTGCGCATCGCTGCAGCGAAGGTCCAGCCGATGCGCGGATTCATCTGCACCTGGCGCAGGCCATCCTGCGTGATCTCGATCGGGTCTTCGGCGGTCCAGATCTTGCGCTTGTCCTCGTTCAACTCGCGCATCACCGAGTGCAGCGTGGTGGTCTTGCCGCAGCCGGTGGGGCCGCAGATCAGCAGCAGGCCATAGGGCTTGGCCATCATGCGGCGCAAGCCCGCCAGATTGGCGTCCGACAGGCCGATGCCATCCAGCGGCAGCGGACGCATGCCGCCCAGCAGGCGCAGCACCACATCCTCCAGCCCGCCGCTGGTCGGCACGGTGACCATGCGCAACTCCAGCGGCGCGCCGCCGAAGCGGCTGAAGTCGATCTTGCCGTCCTGCGGCCGGCGGTGCTCGGAGATGTCGAGATCGGCCATGATCTTCAGCCGCGCCACCACGGCAAAGCGCACCCGCGCCGGCAGCTCCAGATAGCGCACCAGATCGCCGTCGACGCGCATGCGCACCCGCACCGGCTTGGGCGCCTCGAAGGTTTCGATGTGGATGTCGGAGGCGCGCAGCTCGACCGCATCGGCGATCAGGCGATTGACCAGGCGCACCAGCGCGTTGTCGGACTCCGAGACCACGCCGGCATCCGCCTCGTTGCTGGCAGCTTCGCCCTCGCCCAGTTCCTGGGCCAGTTCGCGGATGCTCTGCGCCTGCATCGGCAGGCCCGGGCTGCTGGCCGGCGCCGGGCTGCTGCCCTGGGCGTCCAGCTTGATCTGGTAGGCCTGCGCAATCGCCGGCGCCAAGGTGCCAGGTGCGGCCAGCACCGGGCGGATGCGCAGCTCGGTGACGAAGCGCAGCACGTCCAGCAGGCGCTGATCCCAGGGGTCGGAGACCACCACCACCAGCATGTCCTCGCGCACCATCAAGGGCAGCACCGACTCGCGCCGCGCCAGCGCGCGCGGCACGCGGTCCAGCGCCTGCGGCTCGGGCCGGGCATGGGCCAGGTCGACGGTGGGCACGCCCAGCCAGGCCGCCAGGGTCATGCGCAGCTGGGCCGGGCTGATCAGGCCCAGCTGCACCAGCAGTTCACCGATGGGCACATGCTGGCCCATTGAAGCCTGGCGGCGCAAGGCGCTCTGCAACTGGGCCGGCCCCAGCAGGCCCGCCTCGATCAGCGCATCGCCCAGATGCGGCGCATGCTGCTCGGGCTGGCTGCGCAAGGCATTCCAGACACCATCAAGATCGACCGCCAAGGGCGCCGGCCGCAAGGCAGCGGGGCGCTCGCTCAAGGCATCCAGAGCGGCGGGAATGGTGTCGTGCGGATAGCTGCGTGGCGTGCTCATACCCGCAGGCTAAAGCCAGCCAGCGCGCACCATCAAGTGAAAAGTGGCGCTTTCCCAAGCACGAGTGACACAAACGAAGTTGGCTTGACGCAGCGCAGACTCAGGCCAGCTGGCCGTGCTGGAAATCGTGCACCGCCTGCATCAACTCCTCGCGCGTGTTCATCACGAAAGGGCCGTACTGCGCGATCGGCTCCTTCAGCGGCCGGCCTGCGATCAGGATGGCCCGCGTCGGCGCCTCGCCGGCCTGCAGGCGCACGCCGTCGCTGCTCGGCGTGTTGGCGAAGATCGCCATGCGCTGCTGCGGCACGGTGCAAGCGCCTTCAAGCTTCAGGCTGCCGCGATACACATAGACAAAGGCGTTGTGGCCTTCCGGCAGCGCCTGCTCGAACTGCGCGCCAGGGGCCAGATGCAGGTCCAGATACAAGGGCGCAGTGGCCTCGCGCTGCATCGCGCCGGCCACACCGTGGCTCTCGCCGGCGATCACGCGCACCTTCACGCCCTCGCGCTCGAACTCGGGGATCTGCGCGCTGGGGATGTCGCGATACCAGGGCGGACACAGCTTGTCCTTGGCCGGCAGGTTCAGCCACAGCTGGAAGCCTTCCATGCGGCCGTCTTCCTGCTCGGGCAGCTCGCTGTGGATCACGCCGCGGCCGGCGGTCATCCACTGCACGCCGCCATTGCCCAGCAGGCCTTCGTTGCCGGCCGAATCGCGGTGGCGCATGCGGCCTTCGAGCATGTAGGTCACCGTCTCGAAGCCGCGGTGCGGATGGTCCGGAAAGCCGGCGATGTAGTCGTCGCGCTGGTCCGAGCCGAAAGCGTCCAGCATCAGGAAGGGGTCGAGCCGGCGCTGCAGATCATTCGTCAGCACGCGTGTCAGCTTGACGCCCGCGCCATCGCTGGTGGCCTGGCCCGCCACCAGGCGCTCGACCGCACGCGGGCGCAGCAGCGGCTGCATCGTGACGGGACTCTCGTGCGGGGTGGCAAGGCTCATGGCGTGCTCCGTTGGGGGGCGAGCGAGGGGATGGTGAAGGCGAAGCCGGGATTATTGGGCGAGCGCTGCCGCCTCGCCGACCAGCGCGGCGATCTGCTGACGAGTGCTGGCCACACCGGCGGCTTCGGCCTCAGGCCCCATCGCCAGGCCCTCGGCATAGACGAACTCGACCGCTGTCATACCCAGGAAGCCCAGCACGGTGCGCAGATAGGGCGTGATGCCGTCGGTGGCCTGGCCGCGGTGCACGCCGCCTGAGGCGACGACCACAAAGACCTGCTTGCCCTTGACCAGACCCTCCGGGCCGGTGGCGGTGTAGCGGAAGGTGCTGCCGGCGCGCGCCACCGCGTCGATCCAGTTCTTCAGCTGGCTGGGCACGCCGAAGTTGATCATCGGCGTGGCGATCACGATCACATCGCTGGCCTGCAGCTCGTCGATCAGCGCGTTGTCGGCGGCCACGCGGGCCACCTGCTCCGCACTGCGCTTGTCGGCCGGCGTGAACAGGGCGCCCAAGGCGGCTTCATCCAGCGCCGGGTGCGGGTTCAGCCCCAAGTCACGCACCTTCAGCGTGGCGCCGGCCTGGCGCTGCAGCAGCGCCTGCGCCAGCTCGCTGGCCAGGCGGGTGGAGTAGGAGCCCTGGCCGTCCTGGACACGGCGGCTGCTGGAGTTGATCTGCAGAATCTGGCGGGTCGTGGTGCTCATGGTCTTGCTCCTGTCGGTTGGGGCGGCGCTGGGCCGATGAGCGCACTGTATTGAGCTCCATCCCTCAACAGAAGCCCTCAAATTGGACTTCACTGTTCCATCAGCAGCACAATCAAGACCATGAACCCGGATGCCGACGATCTCTTGCTGTTCGCCCGCGTGGTCGAGGCCGGCAGCTTCAGCCGTGCCGCCGAGCGCGTGCAGTGGCCCAAGTCCACCGTCTCGCGCCGCATCGCCGCGCTGGAGCAACGCCTGGGCGAGAAGCTGCTGCAGCGCAGCACCCGAAGCCTGGCCTTGACCGAGTTTGGCCAGGGCATGCTGGAACATGCCCGCGCCCTGGCCACCGAGGTGGACAACGCGCTGGCCCTGGCCCAGCACCGCCGACAGAAACCCACCGGGCGGCTGCGGGTCTCGATGCCCGGTGATCTGGCCAACCAGTTGCTGGCGCCAGCCATGGCGGCCTATGTGACGGCCTATCCGGAGGTGGCACTGGAGCTGGATCTGTCACCGCGCCGCGTCGACCTGATCGCCGAGGGCTTCGACCTCGCGATCCGCATGGGCGATCTCCCCGACGACAGCCAGCTGGCTGCGCGGCGACTGGCCACCTTCACCAGTGGTCTGTACGCGGCCCCCGCCTATCTGCAGGCCCAGGGGCAGCCGGCCCAGGCGGCCGACCTGCTGCAGCTGCACGCCTTGATGATCCTGTCGCGCTCGGGCGAACCGATGGCCTGGAGCCTGAGCCAAGGCGACGGCGCCGCGCAACAGCACTGGCATGGCATGCCGGCGCGGCGCACTCTGGTCAACTCTCCCGAAACCTTGCTGCGACTGGCCTGCGCCGGTGTGGGCGTGACCGCCGTCGGCGACCTGTTCGCCCGTCCCTATGTGGAGCGCGGCGAACTGCTGCGCGTGCTGCCCGACTGGTGCCTGGCGCCAGCCGCCTGCTGGGCCGTGTTTCCGGGACGCCGGCTGATGCCACTGCGAACACGGCTGTTCATCGAGGCGCTGGCTGCGGCACTGGCCAGCGCGCCAGGGGCCAGCCACTCTGTCGGGCTGGGCCACCAGGCTGCGACCTGACATCCATATTGCACGGCGGCGGATCGCGCGCCGCAATGCTGCGCGCGTCGCGAACGAAGCTGCTTGCGGGCCTGATGCGCGGCCGCGCATCGCCTTGAAACCTGCCGCGTGCGCACAGCCGGCCGATGCTTCGCAGCCAGCATGACATCATCCGGCCATGCACGCATTCTCACGCGACATGGTGGATCTGTACGAACTGGCCGAGCAGGCTGGCTACCTGGCGTTCCCGGGCGCGGCACTGGCCTTGCTGAAGCGCTGGATCGGTTTTGACGGCGCGGTGCTAGGCCTGGGCGAGGCCGGCCGTGATCCTCGCACCGGTCTGCTGATCACGCAGGCTCATGTACACCAGCGCGAGGAGCACATCCTCCAGGCCTACGGTGCGGTGTCAGGCCGCGACCCCGTGACGCAGGCCTTCCTGAGCGGCCTGGACCGGCCGCTATCAGTGGACTGCCAGGCCCTGTACCGCCGAAGGGGGCAGGTCTTGCCGGAGATGGACGCGTTTTCTCGCCGCTACGACTTGCGGCATCTGCTGCTGTTCGGCGACCGCCCAGATCAGCACAGCCCGGGCCGCTGGCTGGTGCTCTACCGTGGTGAGGCGCGCGGCTTCCAGCGCGAGGATGTCGAACACCTGCATGCGGCGTGGCACCATCTTTCGCGCGCCATCTCGCTGCATCGCAGAGCCCTGCTGAACCGACAGGACAGCGCGCTGGCAAAGCGCGCCGCGGCCCTGGTGAACATGCAGGGCGGCATCGAGTCCGCCGATGCGCCTTTCCTGGCGCTGCTGCAGCGCGAATGGCGGGATTTCTGCGGACATCAGCTGCCGGATGCGCCGCTGGCGCGCCTGCAGCTCTGTCAAGCCTATCGGGGCCAGAAGATCGAGCTGCGGGCGGAGCTCCAGGAAGGGCTGTGGCGCTGCGAGGCGCATGAGTTGAGCGCCGTTTCTCTGCTGACACCGGCGGAACAGGCGGTGGCGCGGCGCTTTGCCGCCGGGCTCAGCCACAAGCAGATCGCGCGCGAGCTTGGCGTGGCGCCCAATACTGTGCGCAGCCAAATCAGCCGCACCTACGCCAAGCTGCAGGTGCATGACAAGGCCGCACTCGCGCAACGACTGATGGAGTCGCGTCACGCAATTGCGTGATGGTCTGCTTTCCGAGCTCTGCCTATGGTTGCCTCCGATCACCTGACGGAGACAAGCATGAGTACGCAGAAAAGAAGACATTCCCAGGCCGCAGCCGCTGCGGCGAGCCTTTGCACCCTGTTGTTGGCCGGCTGTGGGGGTAGCAACGACAGCCCGGCAACCCCTTACAAGCTGAGGCCGAGCTTCCTGCTCGCCGATCCGCAGCGCGTGGACTATGACGGCACCAGCCAGGGCCTGCTGACCGGCACCGCGGGCAGCTTGAACGCCCTGCTGAGTTTCAAGCTGCCGCCGCAGCCGACCGTGGCGGAGCTGCGCACCTTGGCCATACAGACCAGCTACACCGGCCTGCTCGATGTCAGCGCCGCTGGTGGCTTCGGTAGCTACTACGGCAAGATCTTGCCCGCCGCCAACAAGGGTAGCGAATACACCGCCTTGGCCGACGACGGCAGCGGCCTGCGCAACGTCACCATGGTCGTGAGCATTCCCAGCCACTTCGACAGCGCACGCCCCTGCATCGTCGCGGTGCCGTCCAGCGGCTCACGTCCGGTCTATGGCGAGCTCGGCACCATCGGCGAGTGGGCGCTGAACAAGGGATGCGCCGTGGCAATGAACGACAAGGGAGGCGGCATGGGCGCGCACGACCTTGACCGCGACCAGAGCTTTGCATCGAGCGGCCAGATCGTCAGCGCGGGAGGCCGCAAGGACATCAGCTTCAACGCCAATCTTCTAGGGGACGATCTGGCCTCCTTTCGCGCGCGGCATCCGAACCGCATCGCGCTCAAGCACGCGCATGGCAAGCAAAACCCCGAGAAGGACTGGGGTCGCTACACGCTGCAATCCATCGAGCTGGCGCTCCATGTGCTGAACAAGCACTTCCCCGGCCAGGACTTCTCTCCCGTAAACACGCGGGTCATCGCATCCAGCATCTCCAACGGCGGCGCTGCGGCGCTACGCGCCGCCGAGCAGGACAGCAACGGGCTGATTCACGGCGTTGTCGCGAGCGAGCCCCAACTGAACCTGCCCGAGAACGCCGGCCTGTCGGTCAGGCGTGCAGGCGTGCTGGTACCGCAAGCCGGCAAGCCCCTGTACGACTACACCACGATGGCAGCGCTCTACCAGGCCTGCGCCACACAGTCAGCCGACCTGGTGAGCAGCAGTGCCTTCGTCATCGCGCCCTACGCCGCCAACCGCTGTGCAGCGCTGGCCGCCCAAGGCCTGTTGAGCGGCAGCAGCCTGGCCGAGCAATCGGCCGACGCCCTGGCGCGTCTGCGCGCCTATGGGTGGGAGGCCGACAGCGACCTGCTGCACGACAGTCATGCAGGCTTCGAATTCACCGAACTGGTGGCCCACACCTACGCAAACGCCTACGCACGCGCCTCAGTAACAGAGTCGCTGTGCGGCTACAGCGTGGCAGGCATCGATGCCAGCTACCGAGTGGGCGTGGCGCCAGACGCCACGGCCTTCAGGGCCGGATGGGCCAGCGGCGGCGGATTGGCGTTCCTGGGCGGCGCGTACAACCTCGTCGCAGACACCGCGGTCGGCGGCCCCGCGCTCTACCTGCTGGCCAGTTCAAGCAGCAGCGGACAGCCCGACTTCTTCCTCGACGGAGCCACCTGTCTGCGTCGCTTGGCCACAGGCGCTGCCGTGGGCCAGCGCGCGCCCAGTGCTGCCGAACAAGCGCTAGCCGCGCGCATCAAGGCCGGCATCGCCGAGGTCCGGGTCAACGGCAACCTGCGCGGCAAACCCGCCGTGATCGTGCACGGCCGCGCCGACACACTGATCCCGGTTAACCACACTTCGCGCCCCTATCTCGCCCTGAACCGCAAGGTCGAGGCGAGCAGTGCTCTCCGGTACTACGAGGTGGTGGACGCCAACCACTTCGATGCGCTGGTCGGCTTCTACCCCCGTACGCTGGTGCCGCTGCATGTCTACACACTGCGGGCACTTGACCTGATGTGGGCCCATCTGGACAAAGGTCAGGCGCTGCCTGAGTCCCAGTTGGTTCGCGCCAAGGCGCGCACCAGCGCCACGACGCCGCTGACGGACGCAAACCTGCCAGCCATTGCCACCACACCCGCAGCCGACGCAATGATCAAGGTCACCGCCGGAGCCATCGATGTCCCGAACTAGGCATCCCGATCTGTCGTGGGTCAGCAGCGGGCTGCACACCGTCAGACATGACTGAGACAGCGTGCAATGGTCTGGGGTTCCCCCCGGCTGCGTTCTGGCGATGCGCGAGCTCGATCAGTTCGCCTGCCCCCGCTGTGGAGCGCGGTGAGTTGCTGCGTGCGCTGCCCGACCGGTGCCTGGTTCCAGTCACCTGCTAGTCCGTGCTCCCGGAGCGCTGGCCAGCGCTCCGGGCGCCGCACACCCTATCGGTTTGCACGTTAGCCCAGCAGTTGCGCGAAAGGGGTAGTGGCAGCGGCGGCCTGTGCCTTCAAGCCCTCAGCATCACGCCTGGCCCACCACCCGGTTGCGCCCCGACTGCTTGGCCCGATACATCGCGTTGTCAGCACGTTCCAGGGCGCTGCGCATGTCTTCACCGGGCATCACGCGGCACACGCCCAGGCTCGCAGTCACTCGCAAGCGCAGGCCGCCGACCTCCGGCGCCAGGGCTGCCCAATCATGTGATTCGATCAGCTGGCGCAGGCGCTCGCACACCGGCAGCGCCTGCTCCAGCGGCGTGTTGCGCAGCAGAATCAGAAACTCTTCACCGCCCATGCGGCCCACCACATCGGGCGGCCGCAGTCCGTGGCTGAGCAGGAAACCGAGCGTGCGCAGGACATCGTCGCCCACTGCGTGACCAAAGCGGTCATTGATGAGCTTGAAGTGATCCAGATCCAGCAGCGCCAGGGACCAGGGCGCGGCGCTGGCCTGATCGCCGTTCAGCGCAAACAGCGCTGCCAGCTGCAGATCCATCGCGCGGCGATTGGGCAGGCCGGTGAGTGCATCTTCGGCCGCATGGCGCCCCAGCTCATGCGCCTTTGCGGCCAAGGCATCGCGTTCCACTTGCAATTCGAAGGCCCGCAGCCGCTGGATCTGCGCCTCCATCTCGGCCCGCTCGGCAGTCACCCGTGAGCGCTCCAGCTCGGCCTTGGTCAACAGGACGCGCAGCTGGGTGCTCTCACGCTGGCGGAAGCGCAGCCGTTCCAGCTCGCGCAGACGCTCATGGTGCAGCAGCGCCTTGGCCAGGTCGCCCTGCCGCTTGTGCGCTTCATAGAGGTGTTCGTGCAGCGGCTCGAAAGCACCCGGATCCTCGTGGACGTCAATGCTGCTCAGTGCCCGTTCCATCAGGTCGATGGCTTCGGGCAATCGATTCAGCTGCATCAAGGCTTGCGCCCGCATGTCGAACAGGGCCGATGTCAGCAGCTCAAAACCATGAGCCTGCGCGACAGCCAAGGCCTGGTCAAACTCAGCCAGCGCCTGTTCGGCCCGGTCCATCTTGAGCAGCACCACCCCGTGATTGATGCGCCCAACGTTGGCACGATAGAGCTCACCTGAAGCGGCACCCAAGGCCAAGGCCTCGTCAGAAAAGGCCAGGGCCTCGGCAAAGCACTGGCGAGCCGCCTCGTGCTCGCCGCTCAGTGCCAGCGCTTCCCCTTGCTCAAGCCTGCTGTCGACCAGGGTATTGAGCGCGCGGAACATCTGCTCGCCGTCATGATGCAGACGGGCCAGTTCCAAGGCTTGCTGCGCAAAGGTGTCGGCACGCGCAGGATTGGCCATGCGCACATAGGCGCTTGCGACCCGGCACATGGCCAAGCACACCTGGCCGGCCTCGTCCACCTGCCGCGCGCAGTCCAGCGCGGCCAGGGCGTAGTCCAGCGCATCAACCGGCAGCTCCAGCTGATCGCAGGACAGCGCCAGGGTGCTGAGCAAGCGGGCTCGCAAGCCACCATCCGCGTGCTCGGGCATGAGATTCAGCGCCTGCTGCCCCTGGGCCAGGGCCGCTTCCACTTCGCCGTTGCGATGCAGATGCAGGGCCAGCACGGCGCCCGCCTGGGCTTGCAATTCGGGCGCCTGGGCCTGTTGCGCAAGTTCCAGCGCCTGCTGCGCCGCCACCTGGCCCGCCTGGTGATCCGATACCTCATGGCAGTGCAAAGCCTGCGCCAGCGCCGCTTGCGCTGCGGTCAGAGCTTGCTGCGGATCAGTCACGACGACCATGCAGGATTGTGAGCGCATCGCGGCTGCTCGGCCTTGAGTGTTCAATGCATTTTTCATGAACACGCGGCCCGAACCCAAGCGCTCGATCCCTCTATACTGCGGCCCTGCTCCGGGGTGCCCTGTTGCGTCGTTCTCGCTAAATTGCAGAGAACGCGTCGGGCTGAGATGTGGTGGAAGCCATGGTCCCGCTGAACTTGATCCGGTTTGTACCGGCGTAAGAAGAGCCTGCTCCCAATGCCTTGGGGGCGGGCCCTGGACCCAGCTCCAGGGCCGAGATCGCGGCACGCCACCCTGTGGCAGACACGCCCGCTCTCTCCCCTGCAGCGCCGTCCAAGGCCCGCCACTGAGCGCAGCGTTCGAGCCCTCCCTGCTCTTCTCGCGCGCCGGCCCGACCGTCTCATGCTCAGGCTCCGGGGTCCAACCTGGAGACCGCTGCCATGAACGACCGCCTCAACCTCGATTCCGCCGCCGTGCCGCAGAGCGCCGCCGCGCTGCCGCCCAGCCCCGCCATCAGCCGCACGCCGCTGCCCGCGTCCAGCAAAAACTATGTGGCCGGCACGCTCTACCCTGAGATTCGCGTGCCGATGCGCGCCATCGGGCTGAGCAACGGCGAACGCATCACCGTCTATGACGCGTCCGGCCCTTACACCGATGCCAGCGCGCAGATCGACGTCAGCCGCGGCCTGCCCGCGCCGCGCGAGTCCTGGGTCGCGGCACGCGGCGACACCGAGGCCTACATCGGCCGCCCCATCCAGCTGATCGACGACGGCCTGCGCGACCAGGCCCAGCAGCTGAAGCTGCATGAGATCAGCGCCGGCCTGCAGCGCACACCGCGCCGCGCCAAGGCCGGGCTCAACGTCACGCAACTGCATTACGCGCGGCGCGGCATCGTGACGCCGGAGATGGAGTACGTCGCGATCCGCGAGAACCAGCGCCTAGACTGGATGCGCGAGTACGAGGCGGACGCCGAGCGCGAGGCGCGCCTGAAGGGCAACAGCTTCGGCGCCGCCATCCCCGACGTGATCACGCCCGAGTTCGTGCGCAACGAAATCGCCCGCGGCCGCGCCATCATCCCGGCCAACATCAACCACACCGAGCTGGAGCCGATGATCATCGGCCGCAACTTCCTGGTGAAGGTCAACGCCAATATCGGCAACTCGGCGGTGACCTCCTCGATCGAGGAAGAGGTCGAGAAGATGGTCTGGGCCACGCGCTGGGGCGCCGACACGGTGCTGAGGTCCATCACCGTGTCGGCGCCCCAGCGCGTGGCC
>JACDQM010000190.1 GCA_015657635.1 Roseateles sp. | reverse complement strand
GGTGGTGCACCGGGTCGGCCCGCTGTCCGCGCGCGAGCAGATCGTGCTGGTGCTGGCGGCCTCGGGTCATCGCGGCCAGGCCTTCCAGGCCTGCGAATTCCTGATGGACTATCTGAAGACCCAGGCGCCGTTCTGGAAGAAAGAACACACCGCTGCGGGCGCGCACTGGGTCGATGCGCGGGTGGCCGACGATGCCGCACTGGCGCGCTGGGGCATTGCGGCCGGCAACGCGGCCGACCCGGCATGACGGCATTGGCCCTGCAGGGGCTGGCGGTGGCCGCTGGCGCCGCTGCCGGCGCCTTGGTGCGCTGGCGCGCCGGCGTCTGGTTGAACACCGCGTGGGCGGGCTTCCCGCTGGGCACGCTGCTGGTCAATCTGGCGGGTGGCCTGGCCGTGGGTGTGGCGCTGGCCTGGTTCGAACGCCGGCCGGATGAGCTGCTGAAGCTGCTGCTGGTGACCGGTTTCCTCGGCGGCTTGACGACGTTCTCGGCCTTCTCCGGCGAGTCGCTGGCGCTCTTGCAGCGCGGTGCGGCCGGCATGGCGCTGCTGCACAGCGCTGCCCATCTGCTGGGGGCCTTGGCCTGCGCGACGCTGGGCTACGTCTTGATGCGCGCCGTGCTGGGCCGCTGAAGCCAATAGCGGCAGGGCGCGCGGGCCGCGCCGCAAGGTTCTTGATCTGGCTCAAGCCGAGCGACGCTCGCCATTGCGAGGCTCTTGATATCGCGCTTTGCCGCCCCATGTCTGCTTGCAACCGGAGGACCATCCACCATGCGTTTCGACAAGCTGACCACCCGTTTCCAAGAAGCGCTGGCCGAGGCCCAGAGCCTGGCTGTGACGCGCGACAACCCCTATATCGAACCCGCCCACCTGCTGCTGGCGATGCTGGCACAAGAGGATGGGCCGCGCGCGCTGCTGGAGCGTGCCGGCGTCAAGAGCGCCGCGCTGAAGACCGCGCTTGAGACCACCGTGGCCGGCCTGCCGCAGGTGCAGGGCGAGGGCCAGCAGGTGCAGGCCGGGCGCGATCTGGTGAGCCTGCTGCAGGCCGCCGAAAAGGAAGCCGCCAAGCGCGGCGACCACTACATCGCCAGTGAGATGTTCCTGCTCGCGCTGGCCGACGCCAAGACCGACCTGGCCGGCATCGTGCGCGGCCATGGACTGACCCGCAAGGCCCTGGAGGCCGCCGTTGAAGCCGTTCGTGGAGGACAGAAAGTGGACAGCCAGGAAGCCGAAGGCCAGCGCGAGGCGCTCAAAAAATACACGCTGGACCTGACCGAGCGTGCCCGCGAAGGCAAGCTCGATCCGGTGATCGGCCGCGACGACGAGATCCGCCGCGCCATCCAGGTGCTGCAGCGCCGCAGCAAGAACAACCCGGTGCTGATCGGCGAGCCGGGCGTGGGCAAGACGGCCATCGTCGAAGGCCTGGCGCAGCGCATCGTCAATGGCGAGGTGCCCGACACGCTGAAGGACAAGCGCGTGCTGGTGCTGGATATGGCGGGCCTGCTGGCCGGCGCCAAATACCGTGGCGACTTCGAGGAACGGCTGAAGGCCGTGCTGAAGGAAGTGGCCCTGGACGAAGGCCGCATCATTCTCTTCATCGACGAGCTGCACACCATGGTGGGCGCGGGCAAGGCCGAGGGCGCGATGGACGCCGGCAATATGCTCAAGCCCGCGCTGGCGCGCGGCGAACTGCACTGCATCGGCGCCACCACGCTGGACGAATACCGCAAGTACGTGGAGAAGGATGCCGCGCTGGAGCGCCGTTTCCAGAAGGTGCTGGTCGATGAGCCCAGCGTCGAGGCCACCATCGCCATCCTGCGCGGCCTGCAGGAGAAGTATGAGGTGCACCACGGGGTGGAGATCACCGACCCGGCCATCGTCGCCGCGGCCGAGCTGAGCCACCGCTACATCACCGACCGCTTCCTGCCGGACAAGGCGATCGATCTGATCGATGAGGCAGCGGCCAAGATCAAGATCGAGATCGACTCCAAGCCCGAGGTGATGGACAAGCTGGACCGCCGCCTGATCCAGCTGAAGATCGAGCGCGAGGCCGTCAAGAAGGAAAAGGACGAGGCTTCGCAGAAGCGCCTGGGCCTGATCGAGGAAGAGATCGACAAGCTGCAGCGCGAGTACGCCGACCTGGAAGAGATCTGGAAGAGCGAGAAGGCCACGGCCCAAGGCTCGGCATCGGTCAAGGAAGAGATCGAGCGCATCAAGCTGCAGATCGAGGAACTCAAGCGCAAGGGCGAGCTAGGCAAGGTGGCCGAGCTGCAGTACGGCAAGCTGCCGGGGCTGGAGGCCAAGCTCAAGGAAGCGCAGGCCAAGGAAGCCGGCAAGGGCTCTGCCGAGGGCAAGCCGAACAAGCTGCTGCGCACCCTGGTCGGCGCGGAAGAGATCGCCGAGGTGGTGCGCGCGCCACCGGCATCCCGGTGTCCAAGCTGATGCAGGGCGAGCGCGACAAGCTGCTGCAGATGGAAGACAAGCTGCACCAGCGCGTGGTGGGCCAGGACGAGGCCATCACCGCGGTGGCCGATGCGATCCGCCGCTCGCGTGCCGGTCTGTCGGACCCGAATCGCCCGCTGGGCAGCTTCCTGTTCCTCGGCCCCACCGGCGTGGGCAAGACCGAACTGTGCAAGGCGCTGGCGGGCTTTCTGTTCGACAGCGAAGACCACATGATCCGCATCGACATGAGCGAGTTCATGGAGAAGCATTCGGTCAGCCGCCTGATCGGCGCGCCTCCGGGCTATGTGGGCTATGACGAAGGCGGCTATCTGACCGAGGCGGTGCGCCGCAAGCCTTACAGCGTGCTGCTGCTCGACGAGGTCGAGAAGGCGCACCCGGACGTGTTCAATGTGCTGCTGCAGGTGCTGGACGATGGCCGCCTGACCGATGGCCAGGGCCGCACGGTGGACTTCAAGAACACGGTGATCGTGATGACCAGCAATCTGGGATCGCAGCACATCATGGCGCTGGCCGGCGAATCCAGCGAGGTGATCCGCGATGCGGTGTGGGAGGAGGTGAAGGCGCATTTCCGCCCCGAGTTCCTCAACCGCATCGACGAGACCGTGGTCTTCCATGCGCTGGACAACAAGAACATCGCCGCCATCGCGAAGATCCAGTTGCAGGCGCTGGAGCAACGCCTGCAGAAGCTGGAGATGACGCTCGATGTCAGCGACGAGGCGCTGGCCGAGCTCGCCAAGGTGGGCTTCGACCCGGCCTTCGGTGCGCGGCCGCTGAAGCGGGCGATCCAGCAGCGCATCGAGAACCCGCTGTCGAAGCTGATCCTGCAGGGCCGCTTCGGTCCGAAGGATGTGATCCCGGTGCGGATCGAGAACGGCGAGTTCGCGTTCGGCCGTCTGGTTCACTGAGCCAGTGCAAGGGGCGGCGCCTGGGGCGCCGCCCGCTCACCACACCGGACCGAGGAAAAGATAGACCGCGGATTGGCCGCCGCGAGTCCCGCCCAGGGCCAGATAGAAGGGCCCGAAGCGCGTGTCCACCGCCAGGAAGCCGCTGCCGGCCAGCTTGAGATCACCGGCCTGCAGCGACTGCTGTTCCGGCACGGCACCGCCGACTTCCAGCGAGAAGCCCACCCGCACCGACTGACCCAGGCCCAGCGGCATCTGGCCGATGCGCTTGGCCATCACCATCCGGCCGAGGAAGAGCTTGCGGCCCTCCAGCGAGCTGTCCGGGCTGCCGGACAGGCGCAGGAAACCGCCCAGCGAGCTGGTGTTGCCGATGCTGGCATGCGAATACTCGCCATAGAGGTGGCCGGCCCAGGGGCCGAGCTGAAAGGCACTGAGTCCCAAGGCTGACACCTGGTTAACGGTGCCCGTGCGGCCTGAATCGAGCCGTGCATAGCTCAAGTCCAGCAGCTGGCCGCGGGCGGGGAAGGCCATCGAGTCCAGGCTGTCGATGCGCAGCTGCGCATAGCGGGTGCGCAGGCTCAGACGCACGGAGCCCAGGCTCGGGTCCTCGGGCAGCTGGGCGCGCGTGCGGCTGCGCACACGGCCTGTGCCCAGGCGCATATCGCCCCAGTTGCCGAGCCGCCATCCCAGCGAGAGGCCGGCCGTGCCCAGGCTGACGGCATAACGCGCGACGCGGCGACCGCCGTCGAAGGCGTCGGCTTCGCTCTCCTCGTAATGCAGGCGCGGTGCCAGATAGAGGTCTGAGCCGGGACCCAAGGGCTGCAACAACTCCGTGCCCAGCTCGCGCTTGGCGCCGATGCGGCCCAGGCTGCGCAGCTCGGCGCCCCAAGGGTTCAGCCAGTTGGCGCTGTGCAGGGCTACCAGCGAGAAGCGGTTGGCGTCGTCGAAGTTGCTGTACAGCTCCAGACCCACGCGCAGCCGGCTGCGGGCCCAGGCAGCCTCGTTGACCTGAATCGTCACCTGGCGGCGGCCGTCGCTGTCGAGGATGGCGCTGTCCACCCGATCGAAGTCGCCGCTGCCGTAGAGCACGGCAGCGGCACGCTCCACCTGGGCTTCGGTGACCGGCTCGCCCGGTTGCAGCCCGAGGCTGGATTGCAGCGCCTGCGGGTTGCTGCGCCGGGTGCCTTTGATCGCCAGCGCCTGCAGCGGCAGCGCTTGCGGCTGTGCACTGGCCAGCGTCTGGCGCGACTGCTGATGGGCGCTGTAGTCCGCGACCGTCAAGGCCAGTTGCTGCAGGCGATCCTGCGCCGCCAGGGCCGCGCGGTGACCCACCTCGACGGTGCGCCAGGCGCTGGAAGTCCAGAAAGCCCATGCTGTCGAGCTGCGGTCGATCAGCACATCGGCCGGGCGCAACTCCTTCAGCGAGCGGGTGACGTTCTGCTCGGTCAGGATCTGCAGCATCTGGTTGGCCACGCCGACCGCGCTGGCCAGCTCGCGCTCTTCCAGCAGCGGCGAGCCCACATTGACCGCGATGATGATGTCCGCACCCATCTTGCGCGCAACGTCCACGCCGAGGTTGCGCACCAGTCCTCCGTCCACCATGGGCCGGCCCTGGATGCGCACCGGCGCGAACACGCCCGGCACCGCCATCGAGGCGCGCAAGGCCAGGAAGAGCGGCGTGTCGATCATCTCGTGCATCTCGCCGGACAAGAGGTCGGTGGCCAGCGCCCGGAAGGGCAGGGCCAGCCGGTTCAGCGGCAGGTCGGCCCGTTGACCGGAGATCAGGCGTTCCAGCGTGCGCTCCAGCGCGCTGTTGCCGACCGCGGCCGGCGGCAAAGAGGCGCCGTCGCGGCTCAGACCCATCTCGATGCGCGAGGGCAGCAGCTGGTCTTCCTCGCGGCGGGTGAAGCTGAGTTCGCGGCGCTGCGGCCGGTCCGACAGGATGGTGGCCCAGTCGGCGCTGTGCACGATCTCCTCGATCTCCTCGACGCTGCGTCCGGCTGCATAGGCGCCGCCCACCACCGCACCCATGCTGGTGCCCACCACCAGGTCCACCGGCACGCGCAGTTCGCGAAGCGCGCGCAGCACGCCCAGATGCGCCAGGCCGCGCGCGCCGCCACCCGACAGCACCAGGCCGACGCGAGGCCGCGCCTGCGCCGCGGTTTCAGGCGATGAGGGCGGGGTTTGGGCGGCGGCAGGCAGCAGCAGAACGCCGGCGAGCACGCAGCCCAGCAGGAACTTCTGAAGCAGCGGAGCCTGGGACAGGAATTGAGCAGTCATGCGCGCTGGGGTTTCGAGGGCTTGGTTTGCTTGGGCTTTGGGGCAGGGGAGTGGGGCTGGCGCAACGTCTTTGTTGTAAATCCGGTCCGCCAGCGATTTCCGGCGCTGGCCGGGCCGCGAGCTTGAGGCGGATCAAACCCGACCCCGCACCCGCGGAGCGAGAGTATCAAGGGACGAGTGACAAACAGCCAAAGGAGACCCCCATGAAGACGCCTGTACCCAACAAGAGACTGTTGCTGCCAAGCCTGATCGCGTCGGCGTTTGCCGCGGCGCTGCTGCCCGGCCCGGCCCTGGCCTCCGAGGCCGAGCTGCTGAAGAAGATCGAGGCCTTGCAGGCGCAGATCGATGCGCTGAAGGCCGAGGCCATGGCGCAGCGCGCGGCCATTGCGGCCAAGGCGCCTGCGGCGGTTGCGGCGCCCGCGGCCGCGCAGCCGGCGGGCAATGCCTCGCCGGTGACCAGCAAGGTCGAAGACGGCTACATCGTCTGGAGCTCGGCGGACGGCAACTACGAGCTCAAGCTCGACGGCCGCGTGCAGCTGGACCTGGGTTCGGTGGATTCCGACAAGAACGGCGGTGTCGTCAAGTCGGATACCAAGTTCCGTCGCATGCGCCTGGCCACCAAGTCCAAGCTGGGCAAGGACTGGGAAGCCGAGTTCGACCTGGACTTCGCCAACAACGCGGTCGACACCAAGGACATGTGGCTCGCCTACAAGGGCATTCCGAACGCCAGCATCAAGCTCGGCCACTTCAAGCCGCATTTCAGCCTGGATCAGGTGACGTCCTCGCGCGTGGCGACCTATATGGAGTCCTCGATCGCCACCGAGCTGTTCGCCCCCAGCCGCCGTATCGGCCTGGCCGGCGACTATGCCAACGACTGGTTCTTCGTCGGTGCCGGCGTGTTTGGCGACAAGGCCAATACCGACGGCGAGGCGCGCGACAACCCCTCGCTCAACGGCGAGTCCGAGACGCATGGCTACTCGATGCGCGCGGTGGCGCGCCCGTTCTGGCGCGGTGAGACCAACAAGGTGTTCCACATCGGCCTGAACGTGCTGAACAACCGGCCGCGCAGCAATGCCAGGCCGGACGATGCCCGCATGAAGTTCGCCTCGGTGATGGAGAACGAGCTCAGCCAGATCGAGTTCGTCGATACCAAGCAGATCCAGGGCGTGGACAGCGCGCTGACCACCGGGCTGGAACTGGCCTTCAAGTACGGCCCGCACATGCTGACCGGCGAGTACCTGCACACCAAGGTCAGGCTCGGCGGCGTTCGGCCGGACATGGATGCGGCGCTGGCCGCGCAATGGCCGTCGATTCACGGCCCGAAGTTCGACAGCTACTACGTGGCCTATTCCTACTTCCTGCGTGGCGACCGCAAGTACGACCCGATGAGCGCCGAGTTCGCCGGTGTCAGCGGCAGCAATGCGCTGGAGCTGACCGCGCGCTACTCCATGGCCGACATGAACGATCCCGACGGCGGCTACACGCGCAACCGCACGTCCAGCTACCGGGCGACCAGCCGCGGCGTCTTCGGCGGCAAGGCCAAGATCGCCACGCTGGGCATGAACTGGTACCCGAATGCCAACCTGAAGTTCGTGCTGAACTACATGCTGATCAAGCTCGACAACAATGCCGATGCGGATGCCGGCAGCTTTGCCTACGCCAACGGCACCGTCGTGCCCATCCTGGGCGGCGACAAGATCAAGGTGCTGGGGCTGCGCGCGCAGTACATGTTCTAGGCCAGCGCCGAGCCAGAAACACAGCGGGGACGCCACTGGCGTCCCCGTTTTCGTTTGGCTCGCCCGCCCTCAGCCCTTGGCCCAGTCCTTGAACGGATGCTTCTGCAGATTGGAGTTGAAGTAGCGCGCATCGCTGGACACCTCCTGCACTGCCCAGGCCGGGCGCTCGAAGGGCTCGTCCTCGCTGGCCAGCTCGATCTCGGCGACCACCAGCCCTTCGTTGTCCCCATGGAAGACATCGATCTCCCAGGTCTTGCCGCCGTGCAGCTCCTTGTGGCGGTGCTTGTCGATCAGCGGCTGCTCGCACAGGCCGTCGAGCAGCTGGGTGGCGTCCGCCAGCGGGATCACGTATTCGAACTCGGCGCGCGTGAGGCCGACGCTGATGCCCTTGATCGTCAGCCGGGCCTGCTCGCCCTCGATGCGCACGCGCACGACGCGCTCCTTGACGCTGCTGAGATAGCCCTGTTTGTAATGCGTGCCCGCAGCCAGGGGCTGCCATAGCCGCGTATCAACCAGGAACTTGCGCTCGATTTCCTTGCCCATCGTCTTGTCCTCTTGTCAGGGATGAGGTTCACCACAGCCGGCTGTCGAAGCCCATCAGCGGCATCACGTACTGGGTCCACAGCATCAGCATCCCGACGGCGACCACCAGCTGGATCATGCCGAAGCGGAAGGACTCGCCCATCGAATACATATTGGTCAGATAGCTGATATTGGCCGGCTTGCTGTTGAAGTACAGCACATAGACCTGGTTGATCAGAAAGGCCATCGGCAGGCAGAAGCCCACCACGTCCCAGCCGAACTGCGTGGCGGTGGCGATCATCATCGGGAACATGATCAGCGTGCGCGCCGTCTTGCTCTCACTGATCAGCGTGGTCAGCGCGAACAGGCTGGCCAGCACGCCGAACACCACGACCTTGGGTGTGCCGGCGCCGACGCCCAGGCTGGCGAACAGCTGGGCCACGCCGAGGTCGACGATATGGGTCTTCTCCATGATGCCGCCCAGCACATAGGCGCCCCAGCTGAACATCAGCATGTGCCAGGGGATGTCGGCCTGGTTCCAGCTCATCACGCCAAAGCGCTTCAGGCCCGAGAAGGCGGGCATCAGCACCAGGATGGCGCCACTCAGCGCAACGATCTGCGCCGGGATGGCGTGCAGCGTGTCGGTGGCCCACAGCAGCAGCACGGCCACGAAGATGCCGCCGGCCCGCCATTCGTCGGCATGCACCGGTCCGAGCGCGGCGAGTTCATCGCGCAGCCTATCCATGCCGCCTGCCAGCTTGGGCTGCGCATCGGCCTTGCTGATCGGGAAGATCCAGCGCGTGCCGCTGTACCAGGCAAAAGCGCATTGCAGCAGTGCCAGCGGCAGCAGCGCCATCAGCCATTCGGAATAAAAGACCTTGTGGCCGGCGCGTTCCAGCAGCTGTGCGGCCAGCAGATTGGCCGCCGAGCCGGTGATGAAGGCCGAGGCCGAGACGTTGTTGGCCAGCAGGTTCTGCAGCACCAGGTTGCGGCCCACATTGTTGCGCGCCACACCGCCCACCGCGCCGTACATCGCGCTGATCACCATGAAGAGCGGCAGCAGCAGCGCAGTCTTGGCCGAGGTGGCGCTGATGAAGGCGCCCAGCAGCAGGTTCAACGCGATGAAGGCCCAGAAGATGCCGTTCAGATGGCGACCCCACTGGATGACCAGCAGCAGCGCCAGGCGCTTGGCAAGACCTGTCACCACCAGCGCGCTGGCGAGCACGAAGCTGGCGATGTTGAGGACCATCACCGGCTCGCCCAGGTAGGCGAAGGTGGCCCTCATGCCCAGCACGTCCAGCAGCACGGTGGCAACAATGACGATCAGCGAAGTCAGGTAACTGGGGATGGCCTCGGTCAGCCACAGGACCAGCGAGAACATGAAGATGCCGGTGACGGTGTAGAGCTGGCCCACATCCTTGACGCCCTGGGCGTTGTCGAAGAAGGCGATCGGGCCGCACCATCGCAGATGGAAGACCAGGAAGAGCAGCACCGCCAGCGGCACGCCGGCCAGCTTGGCGCGTGCCATCCAGGGTCCGCCAGGGATCTCCTGCAGCTTCTCCAGTCCGTAGTTGCGCATGTCCAGCGGATCGAGGCTGGCGGGCTGCTGCGTATCGATGCCGACCTTGCGGGATGGGGTGCTGGGCATGGGCTGCGTCCTCTTGTCCTAGGCTCGTTTTCAGTATTCGTCCAGCGTGACCAGCTGGTCTTGTGCGCGGCGCAGCCGCGCGGCCAGGGTGCGCGCCATCGCCGAGGCCATCAGGTAGGCCATGCGGTGGTGGCGCTCGGCCAGCGCATCGAAGTCGCTGCGGCTGAGTACCCAGACCTCGGTACTGCCCAGTGCCACCGCGTCATGCGGGCGGGGCTCCTTGTCCAGGAAGGACAGGCCGCCGAAATAGTCGCCGCGGCCGAAGCCGGCCATCGGCCGGGTCGTGCCGTCCGGCAGGCGCGCCAGCAGGCGCACGCCGCCACGGCGCACCCAGAACAGTTCGTCGCCACGGTCGCCCTGCGCATAGATGATCTGGCCGGATTCATAACGGCGCAGCTGCAGGGCGGATTGCAGATCGTCCAGCGTCTCGCGGCGCAAGCTGGCGAACATCGCCACCTCTGCGATGTCGAGCGGAGTCTCGTCAACCGTCGTCAGCCCGCTCTCGCGCAGCAAGGCTTCCTCGACATGGCCGATGGCATCGTCCAGGCTGTCGAACACCCGTACGGTGGCACTGCCGGGCTGCAGCAAACCGAACTGCGCCAGCAGATGGCGGCGGTGGCTGCCCCGGTCGCCATCGTCCTGCGCATTGCACAGCAGCAGGCGGGCCCCGCGCTCATGCACCGCGTCGCGCACCCGCAGGAACAGCTGCGCGGCCGTCACATCGATCGAGTGCACATGTTTGAAGTCAAGGATCACGAAGTGCCGCCGCTGGATTTCCTGCTCCAGATCGCCGTAGAGCCGGTAGGTGTTGCCGAAGAACAGCGTGCCCTGCAGGCGGAAGATCACGGCTGCGCCGGAGCGTCGCGCCAGCACCGCCATCTCGGCCCC
>JACDQM010000189.1 GCA_015657635.1 Roseateles sp. | reverse complement strand
CCGCGCGACAACGACGGCGAGCTTGAGCCCTTTGCGCACCAGCTGGCCGAAGGCCAGCTGGCGGTCTGCGTGGGCACCGGCCGCATCGTCGAAGGCTGGCTGTCCACCTATGCGTTGGGCCTGCAGCGGCGCGCCGAACGGGGCAGCGACGGCTCGCGTCAGCAGGCCCTGGTGCAGGACCCGCATTACGGCGTCGGCACCACCGAATACATGCGCAGCCAGGGCGGCTACGGCATCACGCTCGAATGCGGCCAGCATGCCGACCCACAGGCCCCCGAAGTGGCCTACAAGGCCATCCTGCGCACGCTGACGCTGCTGGGCATGATTGCGCCCGGCGCGGTGGAGCCGGCCGAGCCCAAGCGCGCCATCGAGTTGCTGCAGCTCTACGAGGTGATCGACCGCGCACATCCGGATGACCGCTTCGAGCGCGAATGGGCGAGCTTCGACGCCGTCAGCGCCGGCCAGACCATCGGCACGCGCCATGACGGCACGCCGGTGCTGGCACCTGCGGATGGCCGCATCGTCTTCCCGAACAGCCGTGCCCAGCCCGGCAACGAATGGTTCTATCTGCGCGCGCCAGCCAGCGACAGCTGTGATCTAGACTGTTCGCAAATCCACTCTCTTCGCAGCCTCCATGAGCGGTTCGCAACATGGTCAGTACCGCATCCACTGGCAAGGTGAGTTGCTGGTCGTCCAGTACAGCGGCGCGTGGAACGAGGTGGCCGTGCGCAAGCTGCACCGCGACGCGCGCGTCCTGTGGCAGCAGCATGGCGGCGCACGGTGGGGCATGCTGAGCGATCTGCGTGAGTGGGAGGGTGCCACGCCGGACGCCTTGGCCCTTTGGTGGCAATTCTTCGAAGATGCCGTGAGAGATGGCCTGGCCGTCGTCACCGACATCCTGCCCAGCCACTTCCATGAAACCATGGTCAAGGAACTGGCCGAGCGGGCCGGTCGCCTGGCCACCTATTGCCACCACCGAGAGCTGCAGCCCGGGCTGGACTGGCTGGCAGCCCACGGGCTTCGCACGGCTTGAATGCCCTGGGCCTGCGCAAGGCCCGGACAGGCCGGCTACAGTGCCAACCATGAAGATCGATTTCGTCTCCGACGTCTCCTGCCCCTGGTGCGCCATCGGGCTCAAGTCCCTGGAGCAGGCGCTCAGCCGGCTGCCCGAGTTGCAGGTCGAGCTGAACTTCCAGCCCTTCGAGCTGAATCCGCAGATGGTGGCCGAAGGCCAGGACATCAACGAGCACCTGGCGCAGAAGTACGGCGCCGGACCTGAGCAGCTGGCCCAAACCCGCGAAGCCATCCGCCAGCGTGGCGAGGCGCTGGGCTTCACCTTCACAGTGGGTGCGCGCAGCCGCATCTACAACACCTTCGACGCCCATCGCCTGCTGCACTGGGCCCACACCCTGGGCGGCAGCTTGCAGCGTGATCTGAAGCTGGCGCTGTTCACCGCCTATTTCACCGAGGGCCGCAATCCTGGCGCGCACGAGGTGCTGCTGGCTGCGGCTGAGAGCGTCGGTCTGGATCGCAGCGCCGCAGCGCAGGTGTTGGCCAGCGGCGCCTTTGCCGACGAGGTGCGCGAGGTCGAAGCTTTCTATCAGTCGCAAGGCATCAATTCGGTGCCGGCGGTCATCATCAACGACCGCCATCTGATCTCCGGTGGGCAGCCGCCCGAGGTGTTTGAGCAGGCCTTGCGCCAGATCGCCGCCACCCCGGCCTGAGCGACAATCTCCCCAACAGCGCCGCCCCGTGTTCCGGGGCGGTCTTTTCTTTTGTTGGTGACACCGCACGCATCCGAGATGTTCAAGAACCTGACGATTTACCGCGTGGGTCCGGGCTGGCAGCCCACCCAGGACGAAGTTGAGGCCGCCCTGGCCAAGGGGCAATTCCTGCCTTGTGGCGCCACCGAGGCGCTGTCGCTGGGCTGGGTGCCGCCGCGCGGCATCGAGCATGCGCCGCTGATCGAAGTGATCGACGGCCATCTGCATCTGCGCCTGCAGATCGAGCAGCGCGTGCTGCCCGGCTCGGTGGTGAAGGAGCGCGTGGACGAGATCGCCGCGCAGATCGAGGAACAGACCGGCCGCAAGCCAGGCAAGAAGGCGCTGAAGGACCTGAAGGAACAGGCCACGCACGAACTGCTGCCGCTGTGCTTCAAGAAGCGCAGCAGCATCCGCATCTGGATCGCGCCGGCCGAGCGCCTGCTGATGATTGACGCTTCCAGCGCTTCGCGCGCCGAGGAAGTGGTGAGCCTGCTGATCAAGACCCTGGAAGGCCTGACCCTGCATCTGGTGCAGAGCGCCGAGACGCCGGCTGCCTGCATGGCAGCCTGGCTGATGGACGGCGTGCCGCCGGCCGGATTCACGATCGACCGCGAGTGCGAGCTCAAGAGCGAGGACGAGATGAAGTCGGTGGTGCGCTATGCCCGCCACGCGCTGGACATCGACGAGGTGCGCCAGCATCTCAGCAGCGGCAAGCGCCCCACTCGCCTGGCGATGACCTACCAGGACCGCGTCTCCTTCCTGCTGACCGACACCCTGCAGCTGAAGAAGATCAGTTTCCTGGACGTGGTCTTCGAAGGCCGTGACAAGGGCGACAAGGACGAGGCCTTCGACGCCGATGCAGCGATCGCCACCGGCGAACTGAGCCGGCTGATCCCGGCGCTGATCGAGGGCCTGGGCGGCGAGCACGACTTTCTGGGCTCAATGCCGGCGTCGGAGCTGGTGGCACCGGACAAGGATGTGCTGGATCTCGACCAGCCCGCCTCACAAGGCGGCGCCGAGCCGGCGCCCTGGGAGTAAGCGCCGCGCCGCAGCGCTTGGCCGGTCTCAGCCGGCCAGGATCTTGCGCAGCGCCCGCTCCAGCGAGGCCACGCTGCGCTCGGGGTTGTGCAGCTTGTCCAGCCCGAACAAGCCGATCCGGAAAGTCTTGAACTCCGGGCCTTCATCGCACTGCAGTGGCACGCCGGCGGCGGTCTGCAGGCCTTCGGCGAGGAAGGCCTTGCCAGTGTGCAGGCCGGCGTCATGCGTGTAGCTGACCACCACGCCCGGTGCCTCGAAGCCCGGCGCGGCGACACTGGGCAGGCCCAGCCCGGCCAGCAGCGCGCGCACCTGGCGGCCCAGCTCCAGCTGCTCAGCGCGCAGTTTTTCAAAGCCGTAGTCACGCGTCTCCAGCATCGCATCGCGGCAGGCCGCCAGCGCGTCGGTCGGCATGGTGGCGTGATAGGCATGGCCGCCGGCTTCATAGGCGGCCATGATCTGCTGCCACTTCTTCAGGTCCATCGCGAAGCTGCTGGACGTGGTCTGCTGCAGGCGCGCATGGGCGCGCTCGCTGAGCATCACGAAGGCGCAGCAGGGCGAACCGCTCCAGCCCTTTTGCGGCGCGCTGATCAGCACGTCGACACCGGTGGCCGCCATGTCCACCCACATCGCACCCGAGGCGATGCAGTCCAGCACGAACAGCCCGCCGACCTCATGCACCGCATCACTCACGGCACGCAGATAGCTGTCGGGCAGCATCAGGCCAGCCGCAGTTTCCACATGCGGCGCAAACACCACGGCCGGACGCTCAGCGCGGATCGTGGCCACCACCTCATCGACAGGCGCAGGCGCGAACGGCGCCTGCGCACCCGGCCCCGTTTGGCGGGCTTTGAGAACGGTGTGGGCTGCGGGGATGCCACCCATCTCGAAGATCTGCGTCCAGCGGTAGCTGAACCAGCCGTTGCGGATCACCAGCACCTGCTGTCCAGTCGCGAACTGGCGCGCCACCGACTCCATGCCGAAGCTGCCGCTGCCGGGCACGATGATGGCCGTGTGTGCCTGGTAGACGCTCTTAAGCGTGGCCGACAGCTCGCGCATCACGCCCTGGAAGCGCTGCGACATATGGTTCAGCGCGCGATCGGTGAAGACGACCGAGTATTCAAGCAGGCCGTCGGGATCGATGGTGGGCAGCAGGCCGGGCATGGCATTCCTCTCGCTGGAAACGGATGACGGGCCAGCTTAGCACTGGCGCACCCGGGCTTCAGTCGAACAGGGATTGCTGCACCGCGGTGGCCTGGCCAGCTGCGCGCGCCTCGATCAGCTGCAGGCGCTGCTTGGTCTGCAGCCCGCCGTGCGCCGAGAAGCCCACGCCCTGCCCGGCCGCACCGGTGACACGGTGGCAGGGCACGATGGGTGCGAAAGGGTTGCCCGCCTCGGCGCGGCCGACCGCACGCGCGGCGCCGGGCTGGCCCAGCGCGCGGGCGATATCGCCATAGCTGCGCGTCTGCCCCACAGGGATCTGGCGCGTCAGCGCCAGCACGCAGCGGTTGAAGGTGGGCAGCGCCGCCTCATCCAGCGGCACAGCCAGCAGCTCGCGGTGATCCGCGCTCTCCCCGGCCAGCAGGCGCTGTATGCCTTGCACGGCCTGCTGCACAAAGGGCGGCGGCATCAGCTTCTCTTGCGCGTTCGGGAAACGCTGGCGCATGCGATCGCGCGTGGCGCGCGCGCTTTCCTCGGGCAGCTGCGAGCCGACGATGCCTTCGCTGCTCCACACCAGGGCGCAGCGGCCTAAAGCGGTGTCAAAGCACAGCAGGCCCAGCAGCGGCGGCGGCGCTGTGATGCTCATGTACGGCGCTTGAGCTCAGCCCGCCGACACCGCCGTGGCATGCACGGCAGCATGGTGGGCCTGATGCTCGGCCACATGCGCGGCGATACCGCTGCGCGCGCTGCTGGCGATGGCCGCCACCTCGGCCGGCGGCAGCTCCTTGAGCTTGTGGTCGGACCAGACCTGGCGCCAGCGCCGCGCGCCAGCCTCGCCGTTCCACAGGCCCAGCGCATGGCGCATGGCCTGCGACCAGGGCCGGCCCTTCTCGACCTGCGCCTGCAGATAGCGCAGCCATTCGGCTTCCACCTGCTCACGGCTGTCGGCCGGGCCGGCGGTGCCGAAGAAACGCTCGTCCCAGCCGGCCATCTGCCAGGGCTCGTGGTAGGCCTGGCGGCCCACCATCACGCCGTCCACATGTTGCAGCTGTTCGGCAATCTCATCGTCGCTCTTGAGGCCGCCGTTGATGACGATCGTGAGCTGCGGAAACTCGCGCTTGAGCCGATGCACCAGTTCGTAGCGCAGCGGCGGAATCTCGCGGTTGTCCTTGGGCGACAGGCCCTGAAGCCAGGCATTGCGGGCGTGGACGATGAAGACCTCGCAGCCGGCCTCGGCAATCGTGCCGACGAAATCGCGCACGAACTCGTAGCTTTCGACCTTGTCGATGCCGATGCGGTGCTTGATCGTGACCGGGATGCTGACGGCGTCCTTCATCGCCTTCATGCCCTCGGCCACCAGCTTGGGCTCGGCCATCAGGCAGGCGCCAAAGGCGCCGCGCTGCACCCGCTCACTGGGGCAGCCGCAGTTCAGGTTGATTTCGTCATAGCCCCAGCGCTCGGCCAGCCTGGCGCAGGCCGCCAGATCGGCCGGCTCGCTGCCGCCCAGCTGCAGCGCCACCGGATGCTCTTCGGTGTTGAAGTCCAGATGGCGCCCCTGGTCGCCATGCAGCAGCGCGCCGGTGGTCACCATCTCGGTGTAGAGGCGCGTGTGGCGGGTCAGCAGACGATGGAAAAAGCGGCAATGCCGGTCGGTCCAGTCGAGCATGGGCGCCACGCTGAGGCGCCAGGGATTCAGGGGAGTCTGTTGCACGCCGGCATTATCCCAAAGAGCCTCCCAGCAAACGCTCAAAGGCCTCCGCCGGCACCGGCTTGCCGAACAGATAGCCCTGGAAGCCTTCGCAGCCCTGCTCGGCCAGGAAGTGGCGCTGGCCTTCGGTTTCGACGCCCTCGGCAATCACGCTCAGGCCCAGGCTGTGTCCCAGCGCCAGCACGGTGCGGGCGATGGAGGCATCGTTGGCATCGGTCAGCACATCGCGCACGAAGGAACGGTCGATCTTCAGCTGATCCAGCGGCAGGCGCTTCAGATAGGCCAGCGAAGAGTAGCCGGTGCCGAAGTCGTCCAGCGAGAAACCCACCCCGAGGGCACGCAGCTCCTGCATGCGCGCGATGGTGGCTTCCACGTCCTCCAGCAAGAGGTTCTCCGTCAATTCGAGCTTGAGCAAGGCCGGGCCGGCACCGCTCTGCGTCAGCGCGGCCATCACGCTGGCCACGAAATCGCTGTGCCGGAACTGGCGCGGGCTGACGTTCACCGCCAGCGTGAGCCCGCGCGTGGCTGCGTGAGCAGACCAGGCCACCAGCTGGCGGCAGGCGGTCTGCAAGACCCACAGCCCCAGCGGCTTGATCAGGCCGCTCTCCTCCGCCACGGGAATGAAGTCAGCGGGTGAGACCAGTCCATGGCCTGGCCGCGTCCAACGCACCAGGGCTTCAGCGCCAACGATGCGGCCATCGGCCAGCACCTGGGGCTGGTAGTGCAGCACAAATTCGCCCTGCTGCAGGCACGGCGCAGATCCAGTTCCAGCGCCGCACGCGCCTGCACGATGGACTGCATTTCCGGGTCGTAGAAACACAAGCCGTTGCGACCGGCCGACTTGGCGCGATACATGGCCAGGTCGGCGCGCTTGAGCAGTTCGTCGTAGCTGTCCGCGACGCCGACGAACAGCGTCACCCCGATGCTGGCGGTGATGGCGTGCTCCACCCCGTTGAGCATGAACACGGGCTCCAGCGCCGTCAGCACCTTGTCGCCCACCAGCTTGGCTTCAGCGGCAGCGCGCGAGGGCTCCTCGTTCAATTCTTCGAGCAGCACGACGAACTCATCCCCACCCAGCCGGGCCACCGTATCGCCGGCCCGCACGCACCGCGTCAGGCGGCCCGCCACCTGCTGCAGCAACTGGTCGCCCATCTCGTGGCCGCGCGTATCGTTGAGGGTCTTGAAGTGGTCCAGGTCGATGAAGAGCAGCCCCCCGTAACGCTGGCTGCGCGCACTGACGGCCATCGCCTGCTGGGCACGGTCCTGCAGCAGCTTGCGATTCGGCAGCTGGGTCAGGCCGTCATAGAAAGCCAGGCGGTTGATCTCGGCCTGGGCCTGCATGCGCTGGCTGATGTCGCGCGTGACGCCCATCATCACCAACTCGCCGGCGGCGTTGTGCACAAAGTGCGTCACCGATTCGGTCCAGACCCGGCGTCCGTCCTGCCCGATCAGCTCCAGCACATCGACGTAGCGGCGCTGCTGCTGAAGATGTTCACCATACTTCTGCGCGCGCGCACGGCCGTTGGCCTCGAAACGCTCAAAGGTGGGTGCATCCATGACCGCCTTCAGCGAAGCATTGAGCAGGAACTCGGGCGTGTGGCCCAGCAGCGTCTGGGCCGAGGGGCTGAGGTATTCCAGCGCGCCCCGCTGCATATTGATCACCCACAGCACGTCCGACATATTGTCGGCCAGCAGTTGATAGCGCGACTGGCTGCTGCGCGCTTCGATCTCGGCACGCAGGCGCCGGCGACTTTGCATGGCCAGGGCCAGGGCCAGCGCGGACAGGGCCGCCAGTGCCACCACGGTACCGATCACATAGCCGCGGTACTGCCCCCACAGGCTGGGCGGCCGATGCAGATAGACCGTGTCAGGCGGCAGGCGGCTCCAGTCGCCACCCCAGCGCTCGATCTGGCGCCAGTCGAACATGGACACGGGCTTGGAGGTCTGCACCGCGAATCCGGCGCTTTCGGCGGGCTCGGGGGCCAGCAAGGCCAACACGGATTGCGCCATCGAGCGGCCCTCGTCCTCCAGCACCGACACCATGCCGCCGATCGGTCCCTGACCCATCGAGCCGGCATAGACCGGGAACACCGGAGCTGTGGCGGTCTTGGCAATGCGCACGATGCTGTCCACCGGCACCATCACCTGACCGCGCGCGTCGCGATTCACACCGGGCGCGATGACCACCGAGTCGGCCGGAGCCTGTGCCAGCTCGTGTTCGATCGCGTCGAAGGCCTTGTCGTCGAGAAACCTGAACTCCATTCGGTCCATCCAGGGCTGGAACTGGCGTCGGGCGTCTTGCAGGCGCTCCTGCTCGACGGCGCTGCTGCCGGACAGCACGTAGACGATGCGTGTGCGTGGAAACAGTTCCAGCGCACGCTCCAAGGTGCCCGCGAAGGCCAGCCTGGGCGTCTGCAGATGAAAGCTGCGTCCGCTGGCGACTGCATCCTTGGGCAGGCGCGCCTGCGCCACCAGCGCCGGCGCTTCCGGTGCCAGCTGGCGAGCCTCCTTGAGCAGGAACTCCAAGGCCACCGGCTGCATCGTCACGATGGCGCGCAGCGGCTTGTCGCTGTATTTGTGCAGCAGCAACTCGCTGAGTTCGTGCCGGTAGGGCTCGCCCGGGTTCTTCACCAGATCCAGGTATTCGATATGGATGCGGTTGAAGCGCACGCCGTTCTCGCGCAGCACCTCATACAAGCCCTTGACATAGCTGTCGATGCCCGCCTGACCGTAGCCCGTCGACAGCATGACCAGCACGCCGGGCGCGCTGTCAGGCTTGGGCGGTGGTGCCGGCTGGGAGCTGACCAGCAGAGGCAAGACGAGCAGCCAGCACAGGACAAGCAAGCGCATGTACCGAGATCCGTCCATCTGTACAACTCTCTCTCGGGGTCACTGATCAGCGCGCGGCAAGCGGGGCGCTGCGGAGCTTGGGCAGGCCACGGCGTCACAACGCAAGGCTGGCACGCTTGATTGTGCAATGGGCCCCAGGCCCGGACCTAGGCAAACAGCCGGGGTTAACCCGCCCAAATGGCGCGAGCCCCGCAGTGCACGGCCGCTTCGCTCAGAACAGGCCGCTGATCCGCCCCTGCGCATCGACATCGATGCGCTCGGCGGCCGGCCGCTTGGGCAGGCCGGGCATGGTCATGATGTCGCCACAGATCGCCACCACGAACTCCGCCCCTGCAGCCAGGCGCACCTCCCTCACCCGCAGCACATGACCATCGACGACGCCGCGCGCCTTCGGGTCCGCCGAGAAGCTGTACGGCGTCTTGGCCATGCACACCGGCAGGTGCCCCCAGCCCGCAGCCTGCCACTCATGCAGCAAGGCCAGGGCCGCAGGCTCGAAGGCCACGTCGGCGGCGCGATAGATCTTCTGCGCCACGCTGCGGATCTTGTCGACCAGCGGCAGCTCATCGGGATAGAGCAACTTCATCCGTGCCTGGCCGGACTCGCACGCGCGCACCACCGCATGCGCCAACTCGGCCGCTCCGGCGCTGCCCTCGGCCCAGTGGGTGGCCAGCACACAGGGCAGGCTGTCGTGTTCGCAGTGGCGGGCGATCAGCTCGATTTCCTCGCTGGAATCCGCATCAAAGCGGTTGATGGCCACCACCACCGGCAGGCCCAGATGCTGACGCAGATTCTGCGCATGCCGCTGCAGATTGGCCAGGCCGCGCTCAAGACTTCCCAAGCCGCCGACATGGGCACTGCCAGCATCGTCGCCGCCGTGATAGCGCAGCGCGCGCACCGTGGCCACCAGCACCGCACAGCCCGGCTTCAGGCCAGTCTTGCGGCACTTGATGTCGATGAACTTCTCGGCCCCCAGATCGGCACCGAAGCCGGCCTCGGTGACCACATAGTCGGCCAGCTTCAAGGCCGTGCGCGTAGCGATGGCGGAGTTGCAGCCATGCGCAATATTGGCGAAAGGCCCGCCATGCACCAAGGCGGGCGTGCCCTCCAGGGTCTGCACCAGATTCGGCGCCAGCGCGTCACGCAGCAGCGCCGCCATCGCCCCCTCAGCCTGCAACTCATGGGCGGTGACCGGGCGCTTGTCCAGCGTGTAGCCCACCACGATGCGCGCCAGCCTGGCCTTCAAGTCCATCAGGTCGCTGGCCAGGCAGAGGATGGCCATCACTTCCGAGGCCACCACGATGTCGAAGCCATCCTCGCGTGGGAAGCCATTGGCCGGCCCACCCAGGCCTGCGTTGATATGGCGCAGCGCACGGTCGTTCATGTCGACCACCCGCTTCCAGACGATGCGGCGCAGATCCAAGCCCAGCGCATTGCCATGGTGGATGTGGTTGTCGATCAGGGCCGCCAGCAGGTTGTGCGCCAGCGCAATGGCGTGGAAATCGCCGGTGAAGTGCAGATTGATGTCTTCCATCGGCACCACCTGGGCGAGCCCGCCGCCGGCCGCGCCCCCCTTCATGCCGAAGCTGGGGCCCAGCGAGGGCTCGCGCAGGCAGATCATGGCCTT
>JACDQM010000188.1 GCA_015657635.1 Roseateles sp. | reverse complement strand
CTGCAGCAGCGAGAAGAAGTAGGGCAGCTTCATCTCGATCAGGCGCCGGCTCAGCGCGGTCGGGCCTAGCAGCGGGTAACCGAAACGGGTGGCCAGCGGCGCAACGGCGAAGTTGGCATTGCTGCCCCAGGGGGCGAGGATCAGGTCGACCTTGTCGCTGCCCATCAGCTTCTCGTAGCTGCGCACGCAGGTCTCGATATCGCTGCGGTCGTCGGACGAGACCAGCTCGATCAGGCGGCGCTGGCCTTTGACGTTGAGGCCGCCGGCGGCATTTTGTTGCTCGGCCCACAGCAGGTAGTTGGGCTCCTGGCTGACCTGGGCGCCGGTGGTCCAGGGGCCTGTGCGGGCCATCGTGTAGCCGATGCGCACCGGCGACGCCTGGGCGCGCACGATGGCGGGAAAGGCCAGCGCGGCCGGCGCGACGGCGGCGGCCTGGACGAGGGTGCGGCGCTTCAGGCCGACGGCTTCTGCGGTTTTGCGGCTCATGGGGTTTGTCTCCTGTGTATGTCTGGGCACGGGGCCACGGCCGGCTGTTGCCGCCGGTCGAACGCATTGTTCGGCGCGCCGCGCGGCGCCGCTTGACCCGGCGTGCACGCGCGCTTGACGATCTGTGCAGCACGCATCGGGGCTTTCCCTGCTTCGGTGCAGCCGCCCTTGAGCCGCGCGGGCGGGCGGCATACGCTCACGGCTTCAGCCGCCACAGAATGCGGCCCATGACAAAGACAAGCACCCATTGGAGACAAGCATGGGCATCAGCATCCGGCAGATGGACACCGAGCAGGTCGCGCCCGCGGAGCGTGGCGGCTTCTGGTCGGACTGGATCGGGCGCCTGTTCCTGGGCCTGCACAACGACAACTATGGCGATCGCGATTTCGACGGCCGCATGTGCAGCGTGCAGGCCGGCGAGGTGCTGCTGACCCGGCTGGAGGCCAACCGCCACCGCGTCACCCGCTCGGCCGGCCTGGCGCGCGGCAGCAGCGGCGATGCGGGCTATCTGAAGATCGTCGCGCCCTATGTGGGTTGCGCCGGTGTCGAGCAGAAAGGCCGCGAGGCCTGGGTCACGCCTGACCAGTGGAGCGTCTACGACACCACCGATGCCTATGCGGTGGCCAACCCGGTGCGGGTGGAACACCTGATCGTGATGCTGCCCAAGTCCAGCCTGGCCGAACGCGGCCTGGCGCTGGACCCGCTGATGGCGCGTCGCCTGGGTGGCAGCGGCGGCGTGGCGCGGCTGGCGCTGGAGACCATGCGCACGGCTTACCGCGAGTTGCCGACGATGAACGAGCCGGCCGCGCGCGCGGTTGGCGATGCGATCACGCAGTTCGTGCACCTGGCGATGCTGGACCTGGCCGGTGTGGCCACCGCGCAGAGCCAGCGCGAGGCGCTGCGCGAGCGCATCAAGCAGCAAGTGGGCCAGCGCCTGGGCGACCCGGCGCTGACGGTGGACAGCCTGGCGCAGGCGCTGAACTGCAGCCGCCGCCAGCTCTACAACGCCTTTGCCGAGGAGGCCGACGGCGTGGCCGGCTACATCCTGCGCCGCCGCCTGGAAGCCTGCCGCGCCTTGCTGGCCGACCGCAGCCAGGATCACCGCTCGATCACCGACATCGCCTTCGGCCTGGGTTTCTCGAACATGGCGCATTTCAGCCGCGTCTTCCGCGCCCACCTGGGCATGCCGCCCAGCGACTTCAGGCGCAGCGCGCTGTAGAGCGAAGCTGAGCTGCACCGGTCCGGCCGCGGTGCTTGAGCGCATGCCTTGCGCCCCTGCCTGCACAGGCTGCGCCAGCTGATGCCCCAGGAGTCCGGCCCCAGGCGCCGGGCTGTTGGTCCGCCCAGGCCGGCTTTCGTCGCATTGCGGCACCGGCCTTTCAGTTGCCCCCGAGAATGCCGCGCATGCATTCTTCGCTCACTGATCCGGCGCCAGGCCCGCACAGCGGCAGCCAGGTTTTCTTGCAGATCTTCAATCTGCGACTGATCGCCGCCGTGTGCTGTTTTTGCCTGGTGGTCGCCTTGTCACGCGCGCTGGGCTGGTATCGGCCAGATGATCCGGGGCAGGATTGGCTGCTGACGCTGCTGCGCTTCACCCGCCAGAACCTGATCACCGGCCTGACGTTGCTGCTGGCGGTCGCCCTCGTGGAGGCCTGGCTGTACCGGCCGCGCCCGGGGCCGGCTCTGCTGTGGCGCGGCCTGGCCTTGGGCGCGGCTGCTTTTGCATCGACGCTGGCCCGAAACTTCGTGGGGCGACTGGACAACCCCGAGGCGCAGCTGAAGTGGACCTGGGTTTTTTCGACCACCGTGCTCTGGATGCTGTTCGGCGGCTTGGCCTACGCCCTGCTGCTGGCGGCGCGCAAGGAGCACGCCTTGCGCCAAGAGCTGGCTGAGAGCGCCCGCCAGCAGCTGCGGCTGCAGGGCCAGCAGATGGAAGCCCAGCTGAGCGCCTTGCATGCCCAGATCGAGCCGCACTTTCTGTTCAATACCCTGGCCCATGTGAAGCGCCTGTATGAGACCACGCCTGAGCGCGGTCGCGACATGCTGCGCAGCCTGATCGCCTACCTGCGTGCGGCCCTGCCCGGCATGCGGCGCAGCGAGTCGACCCTGGGCCAGGAGCTCGATCTGATCAGCAACTACCTGGCCATCCTGCAGATGCGCATGGGCGAGCGCCTGCGATTCGATGTCGCCGTCGCGGACGAGCTTCGCGGCGCCATCCTGCCCACACTGGTGCTGTCCACGCTGGTGGAGAACGCCATCAAGCACGGCATATACCCCTTGCCCGAGGGCGGCTGCATCCGCATCATCGCCGTCGCGCAGGGCATGAGCCTGTGTGTGGAAGTGCAGGACAACGGACAGGGTTTCAGCGGCAGTGGTGGCTCGGGAGTCGGGCTGGCCAATATCCGCGCCCGGCTTGAGGCCATGTTTGGCAGCCGCGCAGCGCTGGAGCTGGAAGCGGCCGAGCCGCGCGGCGTGCGGGCGCGCCTGCGTCTGCCCTTGTTGCTCATGTCGCCGCATGCGCAGGCCCCGTCCAGCGCGACCCTGGGCCAGTCAGGAGGCCGCGCATGAGCCGGGCGCTTCACGCCGGTGTCGGGCAGGCCCTGCAAGCCTGGCGTTCGTTGAGCTGGCGCGAGTGGCTCGGCTACATCCTGTTGGGGCTGATCTCCAGCCTGATCGAGCTCAGCAACCTGGTCTATCTGAGCGCTGCCGACCCCGGCTTGTTGGCGCAATACCTGGGCCGGTACCTGCTGGAGCCGCAGCTGGTGATCGCCTGCATGCTCCTGCTGTGGCTGCCTGTGGCGCGCAGTGACCGCGCTCATCCCAGGCGGCTGTGGCGCTTGACGGCAGCCACCCTGCTGAGCGCGCTGCTCGGCGCCCTGCTGATCCGGGCGGCCGAGCAATGGTTGGCCTGGCCCAACTACAACCAGATGATCTGGCTGCTCAAAGGCAAGACATATGTCCCTTCATCGCACTGGACGGCGCTGCTGGGACTGGGTTTGACGGCTCTGATCCCTTGCGCCTTGCTGGCCGCTCTGGACGAGATGCGCCAGCGCCAGGCGCTGGCGCGCCGGCAATTGCAACAAGTCCTGCAGCAGCAAAGCGCCATGGCGCGCGAGATCTTGGCCAGCCGTCTGGCGCCTTGCAGGCCCAGGTCGAGCCGGAGCTGCTGTTCGACACGCTGGTTCATGTCGAGCAAGCCTATGAGCGCGCCGAGCCCCAGGCTGCCGCCCAGATGGAGCGGCTGATCCGCCACTTGCGCGTGGCGCTGCCGCGCCTGCGCGACAGCGGCACCAGGCTGGGCAGCGAAGCCGAGCTGCTGGACAGCTATCTGGCCGTGATGGCCGGGCTGCGGGCTTGCACCCTGCAGTTCAGCAGCGACTGGCCCGCCGAATTGAACGACCGGGCCTTGCCGCCGATGCTGCTCTTGCCCCTGCTGCAGCGCGCGCTGCGGCTGGCCTGGCAGGAACAGCAGCGCCTGCCCAGCCAGTGTCAGCTCAAGGCCAGCGTCTGGGGCCCTGGCGAGCAGGGCTTGCGCCTGGAACTGCGGCTGAACTTGCCCGGCCTGTGCGGCGACGATGCGAGCTTGCGCGAAGTGGCGGCCCGCCTGCGCGCCAGCAGCGCCGGTCCGGCCGAGTTGCGTTGTCACAGCGAAGCCGGGCACACCGTTTTCACCTTGGAACTGGAACCATGAAATCGCTGACTTCCCCGACCGCCGTGGTCGCCGAAGACGAAGACACGCTGCGCCAAGAACTGATCGAACGCCTGGGCCAGCTCTGGCCTGAGCTGAGCATCGTGGGCGAGGCCAGTGATGGCATCGAGGCGCTGCGTCAGCTGGACTTGCATGCGCCGGACGTGCTGTTCCTGGACATCCAGATGCCCGGCGCCAGTGGCCTGGATGTGGCCCGACGGGTCGCTGGGCGCAGCCATGTGGTCTTCGTCACCGCCTATGACCAGTACGCGGTGGACGCCTTCGACCAGGGCGCGGTGGACTACCTGCTCAAGCCTCTGGACCCTGGCCGTCTGTTCACCGCCATCGGCCGCCTCAAGCAGCGCCTGGCCAGTCCGCAAACCGGGCTGGATCAGGTGCTGCAGCAACTGGCTGCGCCGGCCCAGCCTGCGGCTCGGGCGCCGCTGCGCTGGATCAATGCCTCGATCGGCCAGACCCTGCGCCTGATCACGGTGGACGAGGTGCTCTACTTCCAGTCCGACAGCAAATACACCCGCCTGGCGCTGCGCGACTCCGAGGCCCTGATCCGCAAACCCCTGAAGGAGCTGGTCGAGGAGCTGGACCCGCAGCAGTTCTGGCAGATCCACCGCAGCACCGTGGTGAATGTGGGAGCGGTGGCTGGCGTCAGCCGCGACTTTCGCGGCCGCCTGCAGGTCCAGCTCAAGGCGCACAAAGATGTCCTGCAGGTGGCCGAGAGCTACGCCCACTTGTTCAAGCAGATGTGAGCGCGCTTTGAACTCGAGGGCTGTGGCTGGATGCGGCGATCAGCGTTCAACCCTGCAATCTGACGCTGCATCGGGCTGGCCGCGGCGCAGGCTCATGTGATGATGCGGCCCCATGCGCATCACGCCTACTCATTCCGCCGGCACCCGCGCGGCGCTTATGGCCATGCTGGCCGCCTGCACGCTGGCGCCGCTGATCGCCTTCAATCTCACGCCCAATGCCACCTTGTTCAACCAGCTGGCCGCGCTGGCCGGCTGGGGCCTGGTGCTGATGCTGATGCCGATAGGCACCGCACAGCGCGGCCAGGGCGGTGGCGCCGGCGCGGCCCAGCTGGCCACGCTGCTCTTGCTTGCTGCGGCGCTGGCCTCGCCGCTGTGGACCGGCCTGCCGCTGTCACTGGCGCTGTGCAGCGCTGCCATGTTGGCGGCAGCGGCGTGGGTGCTGTCTGCCGCCAGTCGGCTGCGGCCCGCGGATGCGCTGCCCTGGTGGGCGGCCTTCTGCTGGGCCTTGCTGGCCGCCGGCCTGGCCAGCGTGGCGATCAGTCTGATCCAGGTCTTCTTCCCGACGCTGGCGGACGGCACGCTGATCGCGCGCTCCGGCATCGTCGGCCGCGCGGTGGGCAATCTGCGCCAGCCCAACCATCTGTCCAGCCTGATGATGTGGGCCTGCGTGGCCGCGCTGTGGCTGGCCGAGTCCGGTCGGCTGGCGCGCCTGGGCGGCAGCCGGGTGGCGCTGCCGGCACTGTTGTTCGTCTTCGTGTTCACCATCATCCTGAGCGCCTCGCGCACCGGCATGCTGGGCGTGCTGGTGCTGGCGGTCTGGGGGGCGCTGGACCGCAAGCTGTCGCGCGCGGCGCGCCTGGCGCTGCTGGCCACGCCGCTGATGCTGGCGGCGGCTTGGGGGCTGATGTGGGTTTGGGCGCATCTGGGCGCGCATGCCTTCGGGGCTGAGTCGCGCCTGGCCGAAGGCGCCGGCTCGCCGTCGCGCCTGGCCATCCTGCGCAACAGCTGGGCGCTGCTGATGGCGCATCCCTGGACGGGCGTGGGCTGGGGCGAGTTCAACCTGGCCTGGACGATGACGCCCTTCCCCGACCGGCCGATCGCCTTCTTCGATCACAGTCACAACCTGCCGATGCAGCTGCTGGTCGAGCTGGGCTGGCCGCTCGGCTTGCTGGTGCTGGGTTTGCTGGCCTGGTCGCTGTGGCAGGTCTGGCGTGCCAGCGTGCGGGCGCAGGGCGAGCCGGCGGTGCTGCTGCGCAGCGCCTTCATGCTGGTGCTGACGATCGGCTTGCACAGCTTGCTGGAGTACCCGCTCTGGTATGCCTATTTCCTGCTGCCCACCGCCTTTGCGCTGGGCCTGGGGCTGGCCCCGCAGGCGCAGGCGGGTGCAGCATCACGGCGCATCGGGCAGGCCCCGACGGCGCCGCTGTGGCGTGCGGCCGGCCTGCTGCTGGCGGCGGGCAGCGTGTTTGCGGCCTGGGACTATCTGCGCGTGGTCGAGATCTACTCGCCACCCGCCAACGCCAAGCCTTTGGCGCAGCGCATCGAGCGCGGCCAGCGCAGCCTGTTCTTCTCGACCCAGGCCGACTATGCGGCGGCCACCAGCTACGGCCCGGGCACCGAGGCGCTGGCGGCCACCCGGCGCACCGCACACAACCTGATCGATGTGCGGCTGATGATGAGCTGGGCGCAGTCGCTGCAGGCCAGCGGCGATGTGGACCGCGCGCGCCATGTGGCACAGCGCCTGCGCGAATTCCGGCCGACCGGCGCGGGCGCCGACTGGCTCAAGCTGTGTGATGGGGATGTCGTCGATGCGGCCAAGCCGCGCCCGCTGCAGTGCGATCCGCCGCAGCGTGACTACCCGTGGCAGGAGATGCGCTGAAGCCGCGCAGGCGTCGAGTTGGAGCGGCTACTACTTGACCGGGCCGTCCAGCGTGCCCGGCGCGGTGCCGGCCCACAGGCGCTTCAGGCGTGCCAGCTCGATGTCGTAGAGCTTGTTGACCCGCACCAACTCGGCCTTCTGGTTGTCGATCAGCACGCGCTGCGCTTCGGTGGAAGCATCGTTGGCGTCCAGCTGCTGCTTGAGCTTGGCCGGCAGCGCCTTGCCCTTGTAGAACTCGGCCTCGTCGAGCAGGGGCTTGCGCTCCTTGGCGAGTTCCTCGATGCGGCGCTCGGAGATCTGCATCGACTTCTTCACATCGTCGAGCGCCGCGTCGCGCGCCAGCTGGTGCGCGGGCTCGTCACGGAAGCGCATCATCAGATTGCGGTCGCGCCGCACCGCGTCTTGCTGGGCTGCGCGTTCAGCCGCCAGCTTGCGCTGGCGCGCCTCGTGGGTGGCGCGCTCCTCGGGCGACATCGCCGGCGGCACGACGGCACGCAGCGATCCGTCGGGATTCAGGATGCGCTGTTCGCGGTCATTGCATTCGTTGATCAGGCGGTCCGAGGTCAGGCGCCGACCATCTGCGGTGGTGCAGGTGAAGATCGTGCCGCCGCTGGCCGCCCAGGCCGGGAGGCTGGCACTGGACGCGGCGGCCAGGCACAGGGCCTGGACCAGGGGACGACAGATCTGAGCTCGCATCACACTCCGTAGCGTTCGCGATAGGCCTGCACGGCGGCCGAATGGCTGGCGGCGGCGGGGTTGCTGGTGGTTTGCAGATACTGCAGCAAGTCGGCCAGTCCGGCAATCGAGACAACCGGCAGGCCCAGTTGCTGCGTGACGTACTGCACCGCCGACCAGGCCATGTCGACGCCGCCTTCGGCCGCCTTTTCCTGGCGGTCCAGCGCGATCGTCACGCCGCAGGGCGTGGCGCCGGCGGCGGTGATCATGGCGATCGACTCGCGCACCGAGGTGCCGGCGGAGATCACGTCGTCGATGATCAACACGCGGCCGCGCACCGGCGCGCCCACCAGCGTGCCGCCTTCGCCATGGTCCTTGGCTTCCTTGCGGTTGTAGGCAAAGGGCTTGTTGTGGCCCAGGCGCGCCAGTTCGATCGACAACGCCGCAGCCAGCGTGATGCCCTTGTAGGCCGGGCCGAAGATCATGTCGAACTGCAGGCCCGAAGCCAGCAGGCGCTGCGCATAGAACTGCGCGAGGCGGCCGAGCTTGGCGCCGTCGTCGAACAGGCCGGCGTTGAAGAAATACGGTGACAGCCGCCCGGCCTTGGTCTTGAATTCGCCGAAACGCAGCACGCCGGCCTCGACCGCGAAGGCAACAAAGTCCTGGGCCAGGGGATCGGGCGAAACAGCGGTAGTCATGGGCGTCGGTCAGAAGCAGATCAGGGTGCGCCGCATTGTAGGCGTCGCACCCTGATCATCACCCAGCTCAGCACAGCCCCCTTTCGGGGGTCAGGACTTGCGCAGCCGCCGCTGCGGCGGCGGCCGCCGTGGCCCTTAGAACAGCGCCTTGAACTGCACGCCGTAGGTGCGCGGGTCGTTGATGAAGCCCGTCATGTTGTTGAAGTCGATCGCGCCGGTGATGCGGATCTGGTTGGTGATGTTGCGGCCGAACAGTGCCGCTTCGTACTTGCCGTTGTTCCAGACATAGCCCAGGCGCAGGCCGCCTTCGGTCAGAGCCTTGCCGGTGAACTCCTTCGAGTCATACAGGAAGAAGTTGACCTTGGAACGGTAGGCCCAGTCCGTGTAGATGTAGAACTCGTTGCCTGCGGCGGTCGGGATCGAGTAGCGCGCGGTGGCGTTGGCGATCCACTTCGGCGCATTGGGCAGCGGGTTGCCGTAGATGCTGAAGTTGCCACCGCCCACGGCCGGATCCAGCACCGTCGGGTTGCTGCCCGAGCGCGGCAGGGCCAGGCTGCGGTCCTTGAGTTCGGTGTCGTTGTAGCTGGCGCCCAGGGTCAGCAGCAGGGCGTCCACCGGGATCAGGTCGAGGTTCAGCTCGAAGCCGCGGCCCGTGCCCTTGCTGGCGTTCATCAGGGTGTTGGTGTTGTTGGTGCCGCCCACTGCCGTGATCTGCTGGTCCTTCACGGTGTAGGAGAACACGTTGGCCGACAGGCGCGCACGGCGGTCCCAGAAGTCGGACTTCACACCGGCCTCATAGGAGGTGACGTTTTCCGGGCGTGCCTGGCTCAGAGGACCGAAGCCGCTGGCCGGGTAGATCGACGCGGCGCGGAAGCCGGTGGCAACGCGCGCATAGAGGTTGGTCTCCTTGCTCAGCGCGTAGGTGCCCGAGACGTCCCAGTTCACCTTGTTGTTGTCGGTGCTGGCAGCGCTGCCATTGCTGGTGTTGACGCTGCCGGACAGCAGGGCCAGGTCCTTCTTGTCCTGCGTGTAGCGCAGGCCGGCGCGCAGATTGAGCTGCGGGCTCAGCTGGTAGTTGACCGAGCCGAACAGCGCCCAGGCCTTGTTGGTCTGGCGGGTCACGACTGTCGAGTTGGCCGGCGGCGCGAGGTAGTCCACCTGCACCATGTCATAGCGCTCGTCGAACAAGTACAGGCCGCCCTGCCAGCGCAGCGGGCCGGCGGCCGTCGACTCGGCGCGCAGTTCCTGGCTCAGCTGGCGGTGGCCCTTGAGCGCGTCCGAGGTCTCGGAGCTCCAGAACACATTGCCTTCGGCGTTGAAGGGCGGCGGCGCGACGAAGTTGTTGATGTAGCCGCCGTCGACGTCGGCGCGGCTGAAGGGCTGCACGGTCTCGATCGCGGTGATCGAATGCAGGTTGAAGCCATTGAAGGCCCACTTCAGCTTGGCACTGCCGCCGGTGGCGTGCAGGGTCTGGGTGTTCAGCCCGTCGATATAGACCTTGGCGGGATCGAAGCCATCCACCAGCTCGTTGTTGCTGCCCGGCTTGATGATGCTGGAGCGGAACATGCGCGGCGAGCCCTTGAGCTCGCGGTTGTGCAGGTTGAACAGCGCGCTGAAGTCCTTGTTCGGCTCGTACAGGGCCTGGAGGCGCACCGCGCGATCGTTGTAGCCCTCGGTCTCCTTGGTCGCTGCATTGGGCACCTGGTTCTTGACCCAGTCGTCACGCTGCTGCACCTGGGCCGAAATGCGGGCCGACCAGTCACCGCTCAATGGCAGGTTGAAGGCGCCTTCCGCACTAGCCGTGCCATAAGTGCCGTAAGAGACGTTGAAATAGCCCTCCTGCTTCTTGGACGGCTTGACCGACTCGAACTTGACGACGCCAGCCGGCGTGTTGCGGCCGAACAGCGTGCCCTGCGGACCTGCGATCACCTCGATGTTCTTCAGGTCGAAGGCCGGGAAGCCCTTCAGGATGGGGTTCTCCTGCACCACATCGTCATAGATCAGCGAGACCGGCTGCGAGGCATTGAGGCGGAAATCGGTGTTGCCCAGGCCGCGGATGTAGAAGCGCGGGAAGGCGCGGCCGAACGACGATTCAATGTTCAGGCTGGGCACGCGGCCGGACAGGAAGCGGATGTCCTGCCCGCCGGAGTTCAGCACGTCGAGCTTCTCGCCGCTGAGCGTGGAGACGGCGTTCGGCACGTCCTTGATGTTCTCGGCGCGGCGCTCGGAGGTGACGACCACGGTCTCCAGCTGATTCTTGTCAGCGGGCTTGCTGTCCTGGGCGAAGGCCTGGGTGGCAGGCCAGGCGGACAGCGCCATGGCGATGGCCAGGGCGACGGTTTGGGGGCGGGGACGGGCGAGGCTGGACGGGCTGGGCATGGAACGGCTCCTGGGATGAGGCGCAAAAGTGACTGCAAACAGGCGGCAAACGTTTGCTCGCCTGGGTTCGACAATCTAGCAATTGACGTGCCCGACTGCCAGCCCTAGTCCGGATGCGGCGACGGGTTTGTTGCCCTGGCGCGTCTCGCACTTGCGGTTTCGGCAGCGCTGCGATACTGCGGCCCCGCCCTGCGAACCTCCTGAAACCAGCACCATGCGATTCATCACCGCCAACCTCAACGGCATCCGCTCCGCCGCCACCAAGGGCTTCTTCGACTGGCTGCCGGCGCAGGGCGCCGATGCCGTTGGCGTGCAGGAGGTCAAGGCACAGGACGAGCATGTGGACGGCGTGTTCTGCAGCCCGGGCGACCTGAAGGGCCATTTCCACTACGCCCAGAAGAAGGGCTATTCGGGCGTGGGGCTCTACACCCGCGAGACGCCCAGCGACATCATCACCGGCATCGGCGTGCAGGAATTCGACGACGAGGGCCGCTACATCGAGAAGCGCTTCGACAAGCCGGGCCGCAAGCTCAGCCTGATCAGCTGCTACTTTCCCAGCGGCAGCAGCGGCCCGGAGCGCCAGGAGGCCAAGTACCGCTTTCTGGACGCGATGTTCCCGCACCTGATGGCGCTGAAGGCCGAGCGCGAGTTCATCCTGGTGGCCGACGTCAACATTGCCCACAAGGAAGCCGACCTGAAGAACTGGAAGGGCAACCTGAAGAACTCAGGCTTCCTGCCCGAAGAGCGCGCCTGGCTGGACCAGCTGTTCGGCACCGACCAGGGCGGCCTGGTGGATGTCTACCGCCAGCTGCACCCCGACACGACGGACGAGTGCTACACATGGTGGAGCAACCGCGGCCAGGCCTATGCCAAGAACGTGGGCTGGCGCCTCGACTATCACTTCGCCACGCCCAAGCTGGCCGCGCTGGCCAGCAGCGCTTCCATCTACAAGGCACAGAAGTTCAGCGACCATGCGCCGCTGACGGTGGATTACGACTTCAAGATTTGAGGGCGCACCGCCACCTGGGCGGCGGCCTTCACTGACCGACGCTCAGCAGGCTCTCATCCCAGGCCGGGTGCTTGTCGAAGCCCAGCAGGTTGGCGGTGGTGGCCGCGATATTGGACAGGCCGGCCTTGGGCGTCTGCTGCAGGCCCAGCGTCAGGCCCGGGATGTTCTGATACAGGATCAGCGGCACCGGGTTGAGCGTGTGGGCGGTCTTGGCCTTGAAGCTGCCGTCCTTGTTCTGCGAGGGCTGCTGGGTCTTCTTGTCCAGCTCATACATCTCATCGGCATTGCCGTGGTCGGCGGTGATCAGCGCCACGCCGCCGGCCGCGTCTACCGCCTTCAGCAGGCGGCCCAGGGCCAGGTCCACCGCCTCCACCGCCATCGTCGCGGCGCGGAAGTTGCCGGTGTGGCCGACCATGTCGCCGTTGGCGAAATTGCAGCGCAGCACCTTGAACTTGCCGCTCTGCAGCGCCGCGATCATCGCGTCGGTGATCTCGGCGGCCTTCATCCAGGGGCGCTCCTCATAGGGCACCACATCGCTGGGCACTTCGAGGTAAGTCTCGCCGTCAAACTTGCCTGAGCGGTTGCCGTTCCAGAAGTAGGTCACATGGCCGAACTTCTGGGTTTCCGAGCAGGCGAACTGGGTGATGCCCATCTTGCTGAACCATTCGCCCGAGGTGTTCTTGATCGCGGGCGGCGCCACCAGAAAGCGCGCCGGCAGCTTCAGGTCGCCGTCGTACTGCAGCATGCCGGCGAAGGTGACCTTGGGCGTGCGCTGGCGGTCGAACTTGTCGAAGCCGGCGCCCTCTTCGAAGGCGCGGGTGAGCTCAAGGGCGCGGTCGCCACGGAAGTTGAACAGCACGACGGCATCACCGTCTTCGATCGTGCCGATGGGCTGGCCCTGCTCTGCGATCACGAATTCCGGCAGGTCTTGATCGATCACGCCCGGGTGCTGTTCACGCAGGCCCTGGATGGCGGCGGTGGCATTGGCGAACTGCTGGCCCTGGCCCAGCACATGGGTCTTCCAGCCTTTTTCCACCATCGGCCAGTTGGCGTCATAGCGGTCCATCGTGATGTTCTGGCGACCGCCGCCGGAGGCGATGCGCGCATCGAAGCCATCGACGCTCAGCTCCGCCAGCAAGGCCTCGAAGGGCACGACATAGTCCAGCGCACTGGTCTCGGGCACATCGCGGCCGTCGATCAGTGCATGCACGCGCACCGAGTTGACGCCCTCCTGCTTGGCACGCAGCACCATGGCCTTGAGGTGGTCGATATGGCTGTGCACATTGCCATCGGACAGCAGGCCGATGAAATGGATGCGGCCGTTGCCGGCCTTGGCCGACGCAACGATCTCTTGCCAGGCCTGGCCCTGCCAGAGCTCGCCCGCCGCAATGGAGTTGGCCACCAGCGCCGCGCCCTGGGCATAGACCTGCCCGGCGCCCAGCGCGTTGTGGCCCACCTCGGAGTTGCCCATGTCCTCGTCCGAAGGCATGCCGACGGCGGTGCCGTGGGCGCGCAGCTGAATGTTCGGGTACTGGGCGAACAGGCGGTCCAGCGTCGGCTTGTTGGCGGCTGCAATGGCGCTGCCCACGCCGGTCTTGGAGAGGCCGTAGCCATCCATGACGATCAACACGACGGGGCCGATGGCGGCGGCGGTCTTGGAGAGGGCTTGGTGTGTTTGCAGCATGGGGGGCACTTGGGAAATGGAGTGAGCGCGTGTCGCAGCAGACGGCCCAAACGGCAAGCGCTGGCGTCATCAGACGCATCAGCAGCCGCTGCGACAAGCTCGCTATTGTCCAAGATGGCGCGGGCGGCGCCACCGCTGGGCTAACCCGGTGTGGCGGGCCCGCTGAGGCTCTCGGCCAGCAGGTCGAACACCATTCGGATGCGGCGGGACGTGCGCAGTTCGCGGTGGGTGACCAGCCAGATCGGGAACTGAACCGGGGGAACGTCGTCGAGCACGCGGACCACATCGGGGCATTGGCTGGCAATCTCGTCCATCATGGCGCCTATGCCCAGGCCCTGGCGCACCATGGCCCAGCCAGTGCAGGAATTCTCGGCGTAGCAGCTGAAGGCCTGATCAGTGAGCGGCAGGCCATGGGCTTGCAGATAGCCGAGGTAGCGATCCTGGCGGTCGGCCCCGATGAAGCGAGCCGTCTTGGCCTCAACGGCTGCGCGTGGATGGCCGTTGCGGCGCACCCAGTCCCGCGAGGCATAGAAGCTCGCGGTGGTTTCGCGCAGCAGGCGGCCAATCAGCTCCGGCTCGCTCGGCCGCACATGGCGCACGGCAATGTCGGCTTCGCGTCGGCGCAAGTCGGACAGCTCGTTGGTGGTGACGATCTCGATCCGCAGTCCGGGCGCCTGCTCCAGCAAGGGGCGCAGCAGCGGGGGCAGCAGCCAGGCCGCCACCATGTCGCTGGCCGAGATGCTGACCACGCCATCGATGGCCTTGGAGTGGCCGTTGGCGGCAAGACTCAGCTCCTCCGCCGCAGCCCCCATGCTGCGTGCGTACTCCAGCAGCGCCAGGCCGGTCGCGGTGGGCTGCAGGGACCGGCCGATGCGCTCGAACAGGGCCACACCCAGGTGCTGTTCGATGGCGGCGACCTGCCGACTCAGTGTCGGTTGCGACAGGCCAAGCTGCCGCGCTGCGGCCGACATCGAACCGGCGTCGGCGGCATGAAGAAAGGCGCGAAGCTGATTCCAGTCGATTTGATCCATACGAAAACGTATTTGAAAGATTCAAAAACAAGGTCAATGTGTTCATTCTTACATGGATAGCATCGGAATCAGCAAGGGGCCGGGCTTGTGCCGGCGCCAGCCGTCTTGTTCAACCTCGTCGCCGATTGCCACCATGCATCCACCCCATCCTCTTCCCAAAACCCACTCTCGATCACTGCTCCGCCATGGGCTGGCCGCCACACTGCTGGGGCTCTTGGCTTCGCTCGCCGCCTGCGGTGGTGGCGGCGGCAAGGACAGCGCAGGGCCCGACCCCGTCACGCAGCCCCTGTCGGTCAGCGTGAGCGGCAGCGGGGCGGTCACCAGTGCCTCGGGCACCATCCAGTGCGGCAATGGCGGTACAGCCTGCAGCACCAACATCCCCACCAACACCGACATCACGCTCACCGCCGCGCCAGCCGCCGGCCATGCATTGCAGGCCTGGGGCGGTGCGTGCAGCGGCAGTGCCGCCACTTGCACCGTGGGCATGAAGGAGGCGCGCCAGGTGACGGCCAGTTTCGTGCCCGTGCTGACCACGCGTCACAAAGTGACCGTCAGCACCAGCGGGCTCGGTACGGTCACCTCGCAGCCTGCGGGCATCTCGTGCGGCCGCACCTGCACTCTGGAGCTTGATGCCGGCACCCAAGTGGTGCTGACGGCGACGCCCGAGCAGGGCCAGCGGCTGGAGTCCTGGGGCGGTGCCTGCGCCGGCACCAGCGGCAACCGCTGCACGCTGACCCTGAGCGAGGCACGCACGGTCAGCGTGAGCTTCGTCGCGCAGACGGCCAATCTGGCCTTGTCGCTGACGGTCAGCGGCCAGGGCACGGTGAACTCGCAGCCGGTGGGCCTCAGCTGCAGCGGTGGCAACAGCGGCAACTGCAGTGCCAGCTTTGCGCCCGGCGCCCAGGTGGTGCTGAGCGCCGTGCCGGCCCAGGGGCAGGTGCTGCAGGCTTGGGGCGGTGCCTGCAGTGGCAGCGCCGGCAGCTGCACGGTCGGCATGAGCGAGGCACGCCAGGTCAGTGCGCAGTTCGTCGCGGCCAGTGCACCGGTGCGTGCCTGGGGCGCGGCCGCGCTGCTGGAGAACAGCAACGACTTCAACGTCGCCGATACCAACACCTTCGCAGACACGCTCGCCTTGACGGCCATCGACGGCGCCGGCAATGCACTGGTGCTGTGGGAGCAGTCGGACGGCACGCCAGGCGGCAGCACGCGCAAGGTGTTCTCGCGCCGCTATGTGGCCGACCTGGGCTGGCAGGCGCCAGTGGTCGTGCCTGGCCTGAGCACCTCCAGCAGCTCGGTGGACCTCGTTACCGGTGTGCTGCTGATGGACGATGCCGGCAACGCCACCTGGATCCGCCACAACTTCGAGACGCGGCGCTTCAGCGCGGCCGCGGGCTGGTCGGCCACGGCCTTCCTGCCAGCCAACAGCAGCGGCGGCACGCTCGGCGACGCGAAGACCGACGCCAGTGGCCAGGTGCACCTGCTGGGCGTCGGCGGCAATGTGCTTTACAGCCGGCTGGCGGCCGGCAGCAGCCAGTGGGCCGCCTGGACCAACATCAGCCAAACCAGTGAGACCACGCGCAGCCCCTATCTGGCGCTGAGCAGCGGTGGCACGATGATGGCCGTCTGGCGTGAGCGCAATCCGGGCGATGCGAACGACAGCATGAAGGCCGCGCGCTTCAGCGGCGGCGGCTGGCAGACGCCAGTGCGCATCGAAGAGCTGGTCACGCCGGTTCGCGACAGCGCGCCCCGCGTGGTCATGGACGCGAACGGCAACGCCATGGCGGCCTGGCACCAGGCCAACTCGCTGTTCGTGAACCGCTTCAGCGCGGCCAGCAACAGCTGGGGCTCGGCGACCGAGATCGATGCCGGCCAAGTGGACAGCACCTTCAACGCACGCATCCGGCTGGCCATGGCGTCTGACGGCCGCGCAGTGTTGGCCTGGACCTCGGGCATCTTTGCCGTCAAGGCACTGAGTGTCACGGCGGCTGGCGGGCTCGGCGCCCCCAGCCAGGTCAACAGCTACGGCGCCGGCCACTTCCTGGGCATCGACCGCGACGGTCGCGCCCTGCTGGTGTACCGCGCCCCGACGCAGTGGCCCAACCCCACCGACGCGACGCAGAACCTCTACGTGCGCGAATTGCCGGCGGGTGGCGTGTGGAGTGCGCAGGCGCTGTTGGAGACAGGCGCCGGCGAGGTCAAGGCTGGCGTGCCCTGCGCCATGAACGCGGCAGGTGCAGCTGTCTGCGCCTGGGCGCAGAACGACGTGGCCAACAGCACCGTGCGCAACAGCCTCTGGGTCAACCTGCGCCGCTGAACGCTGCTGGCGATGCTCAGCTGGGCAGCCGACGGGTCTGTCGGCGGCAAGGCTTGCCACAGGCCCCTCTGCCATTGGCAGCGCAAGGTCCTTGCGCTTCTGTGCCTCCGTCACGGCCCACTTGGCTTCCTGATCTACAGCGCGCGCGAGGTCAAGTCACCGTGCCTGATCTTGCCGGCGGATGAGTTCTGGCGGGGGCCAGGCAGCTGAGGCGCTCGGGTGCGGCTTCAGCGCCCGCCGATCAGGCTGGCCACCCGCTCGTCGGTCAGCCGCATCGGCATCGACTGCGCCGATAGCAGCGCCACCACCGCGTGCTCGTCGCGGGCGCTGTCGCGCATCAGCGGCGTCAGGCGCGGCTCGCCTGAGGCGTTGGTGAGCGTGGCCACCATTGGGCGGTGGGCTCTGTCGCCGTTGCGCACCACCAGGCCGAGCTCGCCCGAGGCCAGGCGCACCAGGCTGCCGGGCGGGAAGATGCCGAAGGCCTTGATCAGCGCGGCGGCCAGCGGGCTGGAGTCCGCCATCTGATGCAACTCGCGGCCGGCTTGCTGGGCGCTCATCGCGGGGCGGTTGGCCCGCGCGCTCAACCGCGCGGTGTAGACATCGGCAAAGCGCAGCATCTCGGCCAGTTCGCCGACCTCGCGTGAGCCATTGGGATAGCCCGAGCCATCCGGCAGCTCATGGTGCGTCAGCACGGCTTCGAGCCAGAGCTCGTCGGTGATGCCTGCTTCACGCAGCATCTCCACGCCGCGGGTCGGGTGTTCGTTGATGGCTTCGCGCTGCTTGGTCGTCAGTGGGGAAACCTGGCTGGACAGCCGCGCCTGCAGGTCGACCATCGCCACGTTCATCGTCAGGGCGGCCTGGAAGGCGCGGCGCTGGTCGGCGGGCGACCAGCCGAGATAGCGTGCGGCCGCATGGCAGGCCGTGGCGGCATGGATGGAATGGTTGACGCCGTAATGGCCGTCGCCGGACTCGGGCTGGCGCACCACCTGCGACAGCGCCACATCGGGGGCGAGGTCGATCAAGGACAGCAGCAAGTCGGTCGTGCTGTGGATGGCCGCCGCCATCTGGGGCGCAGGTGCGCTCAGCGCCTGGCGCACGTCGTGGCTGGTGCGCAGCCAGTCCGAGGGCAGGCGGGCCAGGCGCTGCTCCGGGCTTTCGCGCCGTGTCGGCTGCTGTACCGATCCGGCCAGTTCCTCGATCTCGACCAGCGCCCCGCGCTGGAACAGCTCGTCCAGTTGCGCATCGTCGACGATGACCTGGCCGCGCGCCAGCAGCAGCAGCCGGCTCGAATCGCGCACGCTAAAAGGCAGCGGCTGGCCGAGCACGATGCGACTCTTGACGGACGACAGGGAGCAGAAACGCATGGGGGCTGGGCAGGGCCAGAGTTAGCGAATGACTCTACATCGGATAAGCAGCACCGCACTTGAGGCAAATGGCAGCTGTTTCGGTGCCAATCCAACAGCCACGCGACGGAATGGGCGGCTTTCGCCCGAAGTTGGTGACAGGCAGGCTGGCGTGTCGGGTTTTGGTCGCGCAAGGCGTTCGCCGAGACGGGCATTCAGCCTGCCGGATGGGGTGATTGCAAGCTGAGTGAAAATCGGGCAGATCACGGCGGGCTCAGCCGCGCCGTCAGCAGCCTTTCCTCCACATCAACGCCACGGGTCCCCTCCATGCCTGCATACCGTTCCAAGACCACCACCGCCGGACGAAACATGGCCGGCGCCCGCGCGCTTTGGCGCGCCACGGGCATGAAGGACGAAGACTTCAGCAAGCCCATCATTGCGGTCGTCAATTCCTTCACCCAGTTCGTGCCTGGCCATGTGCACCTGAAGGATCTGGGCCAGCTGGTGGCGCGCGAGATCGAGGCGGCTGGTGGCGTGGCCAAGGAATTCAACACCATTGCCGTGGACGACGGCATTGCGATGGGCCATGACGGCATGCTGTATTCGCTGCCCAGCCGTGATGTGATTGCCGACTCGGTCGAGTACATGGTCAACGCCCATTGCGCCGATGCGATGGTGTGCATCTCCAACTGCGACAAGATCACCCCGGGCATGCTGATGGCCGCGATGCGGCTGAACATTCCGGTGGTGTTCGTCTCCGGCGGCCCGATGGAAGCCGGCAAGGTGCGCCTGGCCGTGCCAGGCACGCAGACCGTGCAGATCAAGAAGCTCGACCTGGTCGATGCGATGGTGATGGCCGCCGACAGCAAGGTCAGCGATGCCGACCTGGCCGAGATCGAGCGCTCGGCCTGCCCCACCTGCGGCAGCTGCTCGGGCATGTTCACCGCCAACTCGATGAACTGCCTGACCGAGGCGCTGGGGCTGTCCCTGCCCGGCAATGGCACGGTGCTGGCCACCCATGGCGACCGCGAGCAGCTGTTCAAGCGCGCTGGCCACCTGGCCGTCGAGCTGTGCAAGCGCTACTACGAGCAGGACGACGAGACCGTGCTGCCGCGCTCGATGGGGCTGAAGGCCTTCGAGAACGCGATCACGCTGGACATCGCGATGGGCGGTTCCACCAACACCATCCTGCACCTGCTGGCAATCGCGCAAGAGGCCGAGATCGACTTCACGATGAAGGACATCGACCGGGTCTCGCGCGTGGTGCCGCAGCTGTGCAAGGTGGCGCCCAATACTGACAAGTACCACATCGAGGACGTGCACCGCGCCGGCGGCATCATGGCCATCCTGGGTGAGCTGGACCGCGCTGGCAAGCTGCACACCGATGTCCCCACCGTGCACAGCAAGACCATGAAGGACGCGCTGGACCAGTGGGATATCGCCCGCGCACCCAGCGAAGCGGTCCAGACCTTCTACAAAGCCGGCCCGGGCGGCATTCCGACCCAGGTGGCCTTCAGCCAGAACAGCCGCTGGCCCAGCCTGGACACCGATCGCGCCGAAGGGTGCATCCGTTCAAGCGCGCACGCGTTTTCGCAGGAGGGCGGCCTGGCCGTGCTGTACGGCAATATCGCCCTGGACGGCTGCGTGGTGAAGACCGCCGGCGTGGATGATGCGCTGCTGGTGTTCGAAGGCCCGGCCCATGTGGTCGAGAGCCAGGACGAGGCGGTGGCCAACATCCTGGACGACAAGGTCAAGGCCGGCGATGTGGTGGTCGTGCGCTACGAAGGCCCCAAGGGCGGCCCCGGCATGCAGGAGATGCTCTACCCGACCAGCTACATCAAGAGCAAGGGCCTGGGCAAGGCCTGCGCGTTGCTGACCGACGGCCGCTTCTCGGGCGGCACCTCGGGCCTGTCGATCGGCCATTGCTCGCCCGAGGCGGCAGCTGGCGGCGCAATTGGCCTGGTGAAGAACGGCGACCGCGTCCGCATCGACATCCCGAACCGCAGCATCGATGTGCTGGTGTCCGACGAAGAGTTGGCGCGTCGCCGCGCCGAGCAGGATGCCAAGGGCTGGAAGCCGGCGCTGCCGCGCCCGCGCAAGGTCTCGGCCGCGCTGAAGGCCTATGCCAAGCTGGTGATGTCGGCCGACAAGGGCGCGGTGCGCGACCTGTCGCAGCTGGAAGACTGAGCGTCAGCCCGGCTGCCGACGCGGCCTTGCTTCAGCGCGCCGGGCTGGACAAGCTCTGGCGTGCCGCGGCGCAGGCCGGCGCAGCCGCAATCTGCGGCACCGGCAGGCGCGTGTTCTCGGGGTCAGCCAGGGCCTCACGCAGCGCGGCTTCGTTGAGCAGGCAGGCCGAGGGCGCCGAGTCCAGCAGGGCTTGAAGCCGCTTGCGCGCCTCGCGGGGCGCCAGCACGAGCCAGCTCAGGGGCCTGGCTTCGGCCATGACATCTTGCGTGTTGAAACCCGGCCCCAGGCAGCCATCGCCGCCGGGCAGGAAGTTGCTGCAGATCCTTTCGTGCATCGGCTCGGCAGTCTGTGCAGGTGTGCTGTGCACGGGTAGTGCGGTCAATGCGGCGGCGCCCAGCAGCAATTGCAGCAGCTGTGCGCGGTGCTGGTGGCTTGGTGTCTTCAACATGGATTGCTCCTGAGGCCCGCGTCAAGGGCGGGGCTGGTGTGCGCGGGCTGTGGCATCGGCAGCCAGTATCGCCCAGCCCGGCTGGGCGTTAGCGCGCCGGGGATGGGCACGCCGGGCCAGCGTTGCGCCAGCGCGGCCAGCAGATCCGCCCGGGGCATGGCGGCGCCGCGCTCCTGCAGCAGCAGCGCCAGCCGGCGGCTCAGCACTGGCGCGGCCAGCGAGGTGCCGGCGCGCGCAGGCTCGCAGGGGTCGACGGCGGGCGCCAGCGCCTCGGTCGACAGAAAGCTCACCGGCCCCAGCCAGTCCTGCAGCGTGCCGCGGCGCAAGGCACCGGGGCCGCAGACATCGGGCCCGCGGCCATCGGCACCGCCGCCGGCGCTGTGCGGCCACAGCGTGTAGCGCTGCAGCTCCGGCTCGTACTGGTAGGCGCCGACGACGATGGCCTGGCGGCAGCTGGCCAGCGTCGACTGCGTGCCGGTCTCGGCGATCAGCTTGGCTGGCGTGGGCTCGGCAAAGCTCTTGGCCAGGCGCGCCGGTTGGCGGCCCAGGTCGGGCAGGTCGTCGCGCGCCACCCAGGCGCCGATCTGCAGCGGCTGCTGGCCGTGATTGCGCAGCGTGATGCGCCAGCGCCCCCACAGGCATTCGCCGTCCTCTCCTGGCCGGGACGCCTTGCGCGCGCCGATGCCCAGCCAGACGTGCAGGCGCGGGCTGGCGCCTGTGGGTCTGTCGGCTGCGCCAAGTTGCAGCTGGGCCTGCGGCGTGGCGCCCGCCTGCGTTTGCAGCAGACGCGCAGCCGGGGCGTCAGCCGAGCGCAGCCGGGTCGTCGGGCCGCCCTCGGGGCCGACTTCGATTTCCAGCGCGCTGTTGTCCGCAGCGTCCAGGCCATCGATCCAGAACTCGGCAAAGTTCGGGCTCGGATCGTCGTAGGGCATGCTGATCCACAGCGATTGCTCGCTAGCCGCGCCGCCTTGGGCCGGCGGCAGCACGAAGTCGGCATGGGCGCGCGCCAGCTGGCTGTTGCCGGCGGCAATCACCACGGTCAACCGTCCCCGCTGTTCGTCGATCAGCGCATCGATGGCGCGTTCCAGCAGGCCCTGGCCGTCGTGCGTGCCGCTGTGGGCGCCCAGGCTCAGGGTGACGATCAGCGGGGATTCAGGCGCGGTGCGCGCCAGCAGGTAGCGCAGCCCGTCCAGCACGCAGCTGTTGAGCCAGTTGCCGTGCGTCTGCGCAAACGCCGGGCCGGGCACCTGAACCGCCACGATCTCCAGCGTGCCCGCGGCGTCGGCCTGGCCCGTCAGCGGATCGGCGCTGGCACCGGCCAGTGCCAGCACCTGCGTGCCATGGCCCCAGCGCGGGATCAGCAGGCCCAGGCTGCGGTAGGCGCGCGCCTGCGCCCTCGCATCGGGCAGCGGACCGAGGGCCTCGATCGCAGCGCCGTCGAGCTCGCGGCCATAGCCCAGCTCGGGTGGGGTGCGCCAGGGCGCACGCAGCGGACCTTGGCCCTGATCCCAGAAATGCCGGATGCGCGCGCGGCCGTTCGCCGCGCGGAACAGCGGGTGCAGCAGGGCGATATCGGCGTCGATGATGCCCAGCACCGGGGTGCCAGAGGCCGGCGCTGCACGTCTGGCTGGCAGGCCGTCGGCATGCGGCGTCTGGCGGGGTGGCTGCGCAGCGCCGGCTAGCGCCAGCGTGCCGGAGCTCAGCACGCTGCGGCGCGCACCGGGCACGGGCGGTGGCAGGGTCTGGCGGTTGGCGCGGTGGGCGGTGAAGAAGGCGCAGCCGGCCGGGTAGACGGACGGAATCTGCCAGCCCGCTTGCGGGCCCGCCGCCGCTGGGCGCTCGCCTTCGCACAGGCGGTGCTGCAGTGGCTCGTCGCCACGGCGCCGGCTGGCCCATTGCAGCCAGGGGTCGGGCGCGGCGTCGAGCTCAGCGCTGGGCACATCGCGCCACTGCGGCCTTTGGGGTGCGGTTGTTGTGCTCATGCGTGCCCCTGCTCAGGCGCCGGTGTAGCCCCATTCGGCCCGGGCGCGCTGCCACAGCCAGGCCAGCTGGCGATTCAGCGCCGGCCGGATCGGCCCGCCCAGTGCGCGGCAACCCATCTGCTGCAAGGCGGGGGTGCCGGTGCGCACCATCCACAGATCGTCGATCTCGCCCTGGCCGTTGAAGGCGCAGGCCGGCGTCTCGACCGCGCCGGTGCAGACGCCAGCCACATAGGCGCCCAGCGTCTCGCCCAGTAACTGGCCGACGATGCTGTCAATCTCGTAGTGCACCCCCAGCACGACGCGGTTGCGGGCGATGCGCTGGGCCAGCACGCGCAGCGCGTCGGCATAGTCGGACGAGGGCGTGTGGCCGCTGTCCGAGACCAGGTAGGCCAGCAGGGTCGACACCGCCGAGGATTCGGTCGCATGGCCGCTGGGAAAGGCGCCATGGGCCGGCGTCAGGATCAGCGGCTGGATCGCCATATTCATCTCATAGGGGCGCGGCACTGCCAGCGCATGCTTGATGCGCAGCACGGCGGCCGAGGCCAGCTGCAGCGTCAGCTCGATCAGCTCCAGCGTGCGGCCGGTGCGGTCAGGATGCAGCGGCAGCAGCGCGCTCCAGAAGGCAATGGCCGGCGTCAGCTGGGTCAGGCCTTCGTTGAGGCCGGACGTCAGCACCTCGGAGCCGACCGCCTTCTCGCGGAAGTCCAGCGTGCGCAGCGCCTGCTTGCGCAGCTCGTCCAGCGTGGGACGCACGAGGCTGACCATCAGCTGCCCGCCGGCATGTAGCTCCACCGAGCTGGCCGGCGTGGTGTGCACGCTCAGGCCCGAGCCCAGTTCCCAGCCCAGCGTCGACAGGCGCACTGCCGGCTGCCAGCGCGCCAGGTTGTCCGGGTCATCGAGCTCGGACAGGCGGCGCCGGCCTGGACTGTAGGGCCCGATCTGCAGCGGCTTGATGGCGTGGATCAGCTCCTTGCGCATGGCCTCGATGGCCAGCGCCAGCGTCGGGTTCATCACGGTGCCCGCATAGCCCGAATAGCCGTTGAAATGCCCCGGCCCGGCGACGGTGCCCGTCGTCCCTGTCGTGCCGGTTGTTCCGGTCGTGCCTGTAGTGCCTGTGGTCCCCGTTGTCCCGGTCGTTCCAGTTGTACCGGTGGTGCCTGTCGTTCCTGTGGTGCCGGTCGTGCCCGTGGTTCCAGTCTGTCCGCTCATTTTTCCTCCATCTTGCGTCTGCTGTTGTCGAACCGCTGCCAAGGCAGCTGTCAGGGTGGAATGCCGGCCAGGGCCAGCGCGTAGCTGAGCTTGTCGACCTGGCCTTGCTGCTGGCCGGGATAGCGCGCCCGGAAGCTGCTGACCGTCAGCTGCGGCTCGATGGCGCGCAGCTGGGCTGCACAGGCGCGCGCGGCATCGATCTGGCCGTCCAGCGCTTGGGCCATCACCAGCACGCGCAGCGTCGAGGCGTGCGTGCGGTTGCCCTGCAAGGACTTCTGGCCCAGCCGGATCGCCTCGCCGTAGTTGCCGGCCAGCAGCCGCGCCAGTGCCGCGAAATGCTCGTAGTAGTAGCGCATCGGGTCCAGCGGCGACAGGCTCATCGCCTTGTCGGCGCAGCTGATGGCTTCGGCGGTGCTTTCGCGGTAGCCCAGCATCGCCGACTTGAACAGCCAGGCCAGGCTCTCGTTCGGGTTGGACTGCAGCGCCATGTCGTAGCGCTGCTCGGCGGTGGCGAAATCCTTGCGCACATAGCCGGCCACGAAGCCGTCCAGCGTCAGGCTCAGCGGATGGTCGGGATGCAGGTCCAGCGCGTTGCCGGTCTGCCAGGCGGCTTGGCGGCCGTCGTCGGCCGGGTCGGGCGACCAGCCCTGGCCGATGCGCATCACATGCCACTTGCCCAGCCAGGCCTTGGGGATGGGCGAGCGCGGATGCCGCTCCGCCAGGTGCTCCAGCATGCGGCGCGCGTCGGCAAAGGCGTCGGGCGAGAGCCGGTGCAGCTTGGCGATCGCGCCGAACAGCAGGGTGTAGCTCTCCAGCGCAGGCAGCGGCCGGGTATCGGCCAGCACGGCTTCGGCGCCGACCAGGGCTTGCGCCAGCTGGCTGGACAACTCGGCGATGGCGGCACTCTGGCCTTGCAGCAGCTCGGCCATGCTGCCGTTCGCACTGCCGGCCCAGACGATGGCCTGGCTGTGGCCATCGACCAGTTGCACATGGATGCGCAACTGCGCGTCCAGCAGCGCGCAGCTGCCCTGCACCAGATAGCGTGTGCCCAGGCTGCGGGCGATGTCGGCCACCGGCATCACGCGCTGGCGCAGCGTGGCGGTCGACAGGCTGGAAATCACCGCCAGATAGGGCACGCGGCTCAGGCAGGTGGTCAGCTCTTCGGCGACGAACTCGCCCAGCATCAGCTGCGGCTGCTCGCCGGCGAGGGTGCGCAGCGGCAGCACGGCCACGCTGGCACGCAGTTCGGTGCGGTCCAGCGACAGGCTGCTGCCCGATCCGGCCGGCTGGGTCGCCGGCCGCAGCCGCCAGGCGCGGATCGGTTCGCTCAGGCTCTTGAGCCAGCACTCGCCCAGATCCTCGATGCCGGCGTCGATGCCATCGAGCAGCTGCTCGCGCACCTCGGGCGACACCACGATATCGCCGGGCTGCGCCAGCGTCGTCAGGCGCGCGGCCAGATTGACGCCGCTTCCGTAGACATCAAGCTCGTCGTGCACCACCTCGCAGTGGTGCATGCCGATGCGCAGCTGCAGCGGCACGTCGCGCGGCCCGCGTGGCTGGCCGGCCAGCAGGCGGCGCTGGATCTCCAGCGCGGCCGCGGTGCCACCGGGCACCGAGTCGAACTCCAGCAGCATGCCGTCCCCCAAGCTCTTCACCATGCGCCCGTCGAGGGAGGGCAGCACCTGGCTGCGCACCTCGTGGACGAAGCGCCGCCAGCGATCAATCACGCCGGCCTCGTCGAGCTGCATCAGGCGCACGGACTCGACCAGATCGACCACGACAATGGTCTTGGTGCTTCTCGTCAGTTCCGGCCAGGCCTCCCCCGGCGTGTCTTGCCCGCGCATGCTCGTTGTGTTCTTGGTGGTGGACATCGTCATTGTTGCGGAAGCAACCGGCGGCATTGCAGCGGGTTTGTGCGGTGGCTCACCAAAGCGCCACCGTCAGCGCTTCGGGCCGACCGGGATAATCCGCACATGACGCTGCGCTACCAGACCCTGCCCGTGACACCTTTTCAGCAGAACTGCTCGCTGCTGTGGTGCGACGAGACGAACGAAGCCGCCCTGATCGATCCGGGCGGCGAACTGCCGCGGCTGCTGGCGGCGGTGGCCGAGCGCGGCCTGACGCTGAAGGCGATCTGGCTGACCCACGCCCATATCGACCATGCCGGCGCGGCCGGCCAGTTGGCGCGCGAGCACAGCCTGCCGATCGTCGGGCCGCATCCGGGCGACCAGTTCTGGATCGACGGACTGCCGCAGCAGAGTGCGATGTTTGGCTTCCCGGCTGCCGAGGGCTTCAAACCGACGCGCTGGCTGGCCGATGGCGATACGGTGACGCTGGGCCGCGAGACCCTGCAGGTGCGCCATTGCCCCGGCCACACGCCTGGCCATGTGGTGTTCCATGCGCCGCAGATCCAGCGCTGCTTCGTCGGCGATGTGCTGTTCGCCGGCAGCATCGGCCGCACCGATTTCCCAGGCGGCGATCACGCCACGCTGATCGCCTCCATCACGCAGCGCCTGTGGCCGATGGGCGACGAGACGGTGTTCATCCCCGGCCACGGCCCGGAAAGCAGCTTCGGCCGCGAGCGCCGCAGCAACCCCCACGTGCTGGGCACCTGAGCGCCGGCGGCAAGCCGAGGTGAATTCTTCACAAAACCGGGTCTTAGGATTTACGCAGCCGGCCTCGGCCCTCCCTCTAAGCTTCAGGGCAACACGCTGTCATCGCGCTGTTGTCGCTCGATCCGAGCGTTCCGAGGGAGTCAAAACATGTTGGTCAACGAAACCACAGTGGGGCGCCGGTTCAGCTCTGCGCCGCCGCTGGCTGAACGCCGGCGTGCGGCGTCTCTGAGCAGTCACTGGCTGGCCTTGGTTCTGGACGAGCTCGACTACGGGCTCTTGCTGGTGGATGCCAGCGGCGGGCTGCTGCACAGCAACCGCGCGGCCCGGCAGGTGCTCAACGAACACCATCCGCTGCAGCTGCTGGGCGGCCAGTTGCGGGCCCGCTTCAGCCAGGACATCAAGCCGTTGTTCGACGCCTTGCTGCAGGCCGAGCGTGACGATCGCCGCTGCCTGCTGCGACTGGGCGAAGGGCAGGACCGCGCCAATGTGGTGGTGGTGCCGCTGAACCGCGATGTCGAACAGGCAGCTGTGCTGCTGGTGCTGGAGCGCCAGGAGCTGTGCGGCGCCTTGGCCGCGCAGTGGTTTGCGCTGCGCTATGGCTTGACGCCGGCTGAGTCGGAGGTGCTGAAGGGCCTGAGCAGCGGTGCCCGGCCCACCAGCATTGCCGAGAGCCAGGGTGTGGCCATCTCCACCGTGCGCACCCAGATCCAGAGCATTCGCGCCAAGTCCGGCGCGCGCAGCATCCGCGAACTGCTGCGTCAGCTGGCGGTGTTGCCTCCGCTGGTGTCGGCGCTGCGCAACTGAGGCCGGCAAGCCCTTAACATCCGGCGCTTGTCGCGGCCATGGGGGCCGCGCGCTCGCGCCCGATGCCCAAGACTTCGCCTGCTGCCCTCGCCACCGACTCCGCACTCAGCGCCCTGCCGCCAGCGCTCGCCTTGCTGGCCGAGCGCGGCGTGCTGCGCAGCTATCGCAAGGGCACGCTGCTGATCGAGGAAGGCTCGCAAGGCGACAGCCTCTATCTGGTGGTGTCAGGGCGCTTGCGTGTGTTCGGCTGCGACAGCCGCGGCCGCGAAGTCACCTACGGCAGCTATGGCGCCGGCGAATACGTCGGTGAAATGAGCCTGGACGGCGGCCCGCGCGCGGCCAGCGTCATCACCGAGGAGGCCAGCCGCTGCGTGCTGCTGACGCGCCAGAGCCTGCTGGCGCATATCGCCGCGCATCCCGAGTTCGCGCTGGAACTGCTGACCAAGGTGATACGCCGGGCGCGCGCCGCCACGCTGTCGACCAAGCAACTGGCGCTCAACGATGTCTATGGCCGCCTCAAGGCCTTGCTGGAGAGCCCGCCCGACGGCCGCCTGACGCACCAATCGATGGCGCGGCAGCTGGGCTGCTCGCGCGAGATGGTGTCCAAGCTGATGAAGGACCTGGAGCTGGGCGGCTATCTCGAGCGCGAGGCCGGCGGGCGCTTTGTCCTGCTCAAGGCGCTGCCGGCGCGCTGGTAGGGCGGACGCTTTAGCCGTCGCGGCGGCGCAGCGGCTGTGCCACCTCGAAGCGCTGTTGCGGCTTTTCGGCACGCGCATACAACGCCTCAACCTTGGGGATGTTGCTCTCGATGTCGCGGATGCGGGTCGGGCCGGTCGGGTGGGTGGAGGCCCATTGCGGCGGCGCGCCCTTGGAGGCCTCGGCCATCTTCTGCCATAGGCTGACGCCGGCTTCGGGCCGGTAACCCGAGCGGGCCGACAGCTCCAGCCCCACCAGGTCCGCTTCGGTCTCATCCTCGCGGCTGAACTTCAGCGTCAGCAGCTGCGCGCCCATGCCGAGTGCCGCGTCGCCCAGGCTGCCCAGCCCCAGCACGCTGGACAGCAGGTTGGCGCCGATGCGCGTCGCGGTGGTCTTGGCCATGCGCTCGCGCGCATGTTCGCGCAGCGCGTGGGCGACTTCATGGCCCATGATGAAGGCCACTTCCTCATCGTCGAGCTTGAGCTTTTCGAGGATGCCGTAATAGAAGGCGATCTTGCCGCCCGGCATGCAGAAGGCATTGAGCTGGCTGCTGCCGATCAGGTTGACTTCCCACTTCCACTGGCGCGCTCGCGGGTTCCAGCCGTAGGACTGCGGAATGATGCGGTTGGCGATGGCGCGCAGGCGCTTGACCTGCGGATGATCGGCCGGCGCCAGCGCGCGCTGATCCTGTGCCTCACGCATCATCTGCTGGTATTGCTGCGCGCCGGCGGATTCCATCTGCTCGGCCGGCACCAGGCCGGCCAGCTTGCTGCGCTCGCCGACATCAACCCCTTCGCGCTGCTGTTGCGCCCACGCCGGCACGCTGGACAGCACCGCACTGCCCGCCAGCAGGCCGGTGAACAGGCGCCGCTGCGGCTGGGCAGGCGGGCCGCAGCGCGCGCAGTCGCAACGGCCGAAGCCATAGCTCGGCGCGCTGGGCAGGTGGGGATCGGCGTGGACTTCGAAGTGAGCGGTATCGACCATGACCTGCATTTTGGGGCAAGCGCGCAAGACCTTGCTGCGTCCCAGAGCCCGGGTGTCACCGACAATCCAGCCCATGCCCAGCCAGACCGACCCCTCCGCCCTGCCCGGCCCAGACAGCCGGCAGTTCCGCTCGGCCCTGGGCATGTTCGCCACCGGCGTCACCATCGTCACCGCCCGCGGAGCCGATGGTGCGCTGGTCGGCCTGACGGCCAATTCCTTCAACTCGGTCTCGCTGGCGCCGCCGCTGGTGCTGTGGAGCCTGGGCATGCGGGCCGGCTCGATGCCGGTGTTCAGCCGCGGCTCGCACTATGCGATCAACATCCTGGCGGCCGATCAGAAGGCGCTGGCGGAACGTTTCGCCACGCGTGACATCGACCGCTTCGCCGGTGTGGCCTGGCGTGAAGGCGCAGGCGGCGCGCCGGTTCTGGACGGCGTGGCGGCGGTGTTCGAATGCGCCAACCGCAGCCAGTATGAGGAAGGCGACCACGTCATCTTTGTCGGCGAGGTCGAGCGCTGCGCCTTCAATCCGGCAGCGCAACCGTTGATATTTCACGGTGGGCGCTATTACACCGAGCTGCCGCTATAGCTTGTTACGCCCTGGCAGGCTTTGAAACGCCTGGGTGTGGCCTGGCTGCGCAGAATCGCGGCACAAAGGCCCGATTCCCTGATACGGGCCTGGAAAGGTCCGCCATGTTGTTGATTCCCTGCATCTCCTGCCTGAGCCAGAACCAGGTCTCCGAAGCCCGCGCGCTGCTGGGCCCGGTCTGCTCCCAATGCGGCCATGCCTTGCTCAGCGGCGAAGTCAGCGAGCTGGGCGAAGCCAACTTCGATGCGGTGGTCCTGCCGCATGGCCTGCCGGTGCTGGTGGAGTTCTGGGCCAGCTGGGCCGGACCCTGCCGCATGATGGGACCGCAGCTGGCGCTGGCGGCGCGTTCGATGAAAGGGCGGGTGGCGATGTTCCGTGTCGATGTGGACAAGAGCCCACATCTGGTGGCGCGCTTTGCGGTACGCACCCCGCCCACCATGCTGCTGTTCCTGCGCGGGCAAGAACTGCAGCGCCATGCCGGCGCCATGGCGGCCCACCAGATCGCCGAATGGGCTGCGGCCGAATGCCACGCTTCCGGCTGGGCCGATCTGTGATGGCTTGAAAGCGCTCCTCCCGCCCCCCATCTGCCGGGCAAGGAGTGCTTGCCCATCATGATCGTCACCTGTCCCCACTGCCTGACCAAGAACCGCGTGCCCGCCGAACGCGCCGCGCAGGACCCGGTCTGCGGCCATTGCAAGGCCGGCTTGCTGAGCGGTGAGCCGGTGGCGCTGACCGTGGCCAATTTCGACGCCGTCGTCGCCGGCAGCGAGTTGCCGGTGGTGGTGGATTTCTGGGCTGCCTGGTGTGGCCCCTGCCGCATGATGGCGCCTCACTTTGCGCAGGCCGCCCAGCAGCTCAAGGGCCAGGCCCTGTTCGTCAAGGTCGACAGCGATGCCAACCCGCGCCTGTCGCAGCAATGGGGCATCCGCAGCCTGCCCACCCTGCTCTTGATCCACGGCGGCCAGGAGCAGGGCCGCATCTCCGGCGCGATGCAGGCGCCGCAGATCCTGCAGTGGCTGATGCAGCAGCAGAGGCGCTGAACGGCCCCGGGCGCACTCAGCCTTGCGCCAGCCGCCTGGCGGCAAAGGCGATGAACCAGTCCACGCAACCGGCATTGGCCATCGCGTCGCGCTTGAATACCGTCTCGGGCGCGGCGCCCAGCAGCAGCTTCTTCACCGGCAGTTCCATCTTCTTGCCCGACAGCGTGCGCGGCACGGCCTGCACCTGCAGGATCTCGCTGGGCACATGGCGTGGCGAGAGCGCGGCCTTGATCGCATCGCGCAGCCGGCGCGTCAGTGCCTCGTCCAGCGTGAGGCCCTCGCGCAGCACGACGAACAGCGGCATATAGCTTTCGCGGCCCAGGTATTCCAGGTCCACCACCAGGCTGTCCAGCAGCTCGGGCTGCTTCTCCACCGCGCGGTAGAGCTCGGCCGTGCCCATGCGGATGCCGTGGCGGTTGATGGTGGCATCCGAGCGGCCGTAGATGATGGCGCCGCCTTCGGGCGTGATGCGCAGCCAGTCGCCGTGGCGCCAGATGCCTTCACCCTTGGGGCCGCGGTACATGTCGAAGTAGCTGTCCAGATAACGCTGGTCGCCTGCGTCGTTCCAAAAACGCAGGGGCATCGATGGGATGGGCCGCGTGCAGACCAGTTCGCCCACCTCGTCGACCAAGGGCTGGCCTTGCCCTTGCGCGTCCGGCGGGCCGTAGGCATAGACGGCGGCGCCCAGGCAGCGGCACTGCATCTGCCCGCGATGCACCGGCAGCAGCGGATGGCCGGCGAGGAAGGCGCCGGCGAAATCGGTGCCGCCGCTGATGCAGGCGATCCAGATGTCGCGGCCGCCGGGCTTGGGGCAATGCGCCCAGATCCAGTCGTAGCACTCATCGGCCAGCGGGCTGCCGGTCGAGCCGACCGCACGCAGCGCCGACAGATCGCCCTCGGCCATGGGCTCGACGCCGGCCTTCAGGCAGCTGGCGTAGAAGGCCGCGCCGGCGCCGAAGACGTTGGCCTTGCTCAGCGCGGCGAAGCGCCACAGCGTGGCCCAGTCCGCCTGCTCGCGGCTGCCGCCGGGGCTGCCGTCGAACAGGCAGATCGTGCAGCCAGCCAGCAGCGCGCTGATCTGGCAGTTCCACATGATCCAGCCGGTGGAGCTGTACCAGTGGAAGCGGTCTTCGGGCCGCAAATCGTTGTGCAGCACCCCGCCTTTGAGCTGCTCCAGCACGATGCCGCCATGGCCGTGCACGATGGGCTTGGGCAGGCCGGTGGTGCCGCTGGAGTAGACGATCCACAGCGGGTGGTCGAAGGGCAGCGGCTCGGGCTGCACCCACTGCGCTGGGGCCAGGTCTTGCGCCAGCAGTGCGCCGAGGTGATGCGCCTGGCGGCCGGGGCGGGCCAGGGCCTGGACGTCGGCGGCGGCGTCCAGCTGCGGCAGCAGCAAGACATGCGCCACCGTGGGCAGTGCATCCAGCATCTCGCGCAGCAAGGCCAGGCGCGGCACGGTCTGGCCGGCGTAGACATAGCCATCGACGCAGATCAGCGCCTTGGGCTCGATCTGCGTGAAGCGGTCCAGCACCGCCACCGGCCCCATATCGGGCGAGCACACCGACCAGATCGCGCCCAGGCTGGCCACCGCGAGAAAGGCCACCGCCGTCTGCGGGATGTTGGGCATGTAGGCGACGACGCGGTCGCCGCGGCCCACGCCCATGCCGCGCAGCGCGGCGGCCAGCGTGCCGACCTGGCGCTGCAGCTCGTGCCAGGACAGCTCGGCCAGCTCGCCGCGCGCCAGCATGGCCTCGTTGGCGTGGACGATGGCCGGGCGGCCCGCGGCGCTGGCCGCTTCAGCATGGCGCAGCGCCTGGGCGGCGTAGTTGATCGTCGCGCCCTCAAACCAGCGTGCGCCGGGCATGCGCTCGTCGCACAGCGCCTGCTTGAACGGCGTTGCTGACTGCAGCTCAAAGAAATCCCAGGCGCTGAGCCAGAAGGCATCGAGCTCGCTGACCGACCACTGCCACAGCGCGTCGTAGCTGTCGAAGCGCAGGCCCAGGCGTTGCTGCAGGAAGGCCTGGTAGCGTTCGATCTGGTGGGGCGGCTGTGCCACGCGCATCGTCATGAGGGGTCTCCGCTTGTTCTTGGGCTCTGGGATGCGGCATTCTGGTCCCGAAGCCGCCCATGTCGAGTCCTGTAGGTGACGACTGGCCGGCCTTGGCGGTGGCGGCTGGCTGCACTGAAAACGGGACAGCAGTCGCCTGCCGAAGGCCCGGTCTCGAAGCTAAACTGAGCCATGACTTCCCCGAGCGTCCAGCCCGGACCCAAGGCCCATGCGCTGCGGCGCAGGGATCTTCTTGCGGGCTTGTCCATGGGGCTGGTGGCGTCGGGATCCGTGCTGGCCAGCAACAAGCTGCTGGCGACGCCTGCTGCGGTGAAGCCCCCGCCGGCCCAGCTGCCAGCGCTGGTGTCCGATGACGTTCTGCTGGACTATCAGCGCTTTCTCGGCGGCCGGCAGCCGTCTGAAATCACCGACTTTGGCGGCGCGCATGCACGCCGTGATGTGGCGGAGGTGGTGTTGATCCACCAAGCCCTGGCACAGGCGGCCTTCGCCAACGCGCTGGACATGCTGGGCCGACCGACCGACGCACGCCTCAAGTTGGACCTGATGGCCGGGCTCGCCGCCTGCACCGCCACCACCTACTGGCGGGGGGATTTTCCCGAGCGGGAGCCGGGCCTGTTGTTCAGTCTGCCCCTGGTCGAAGACGGTGAGTTCGAAGCCGGGCTCTACACCGTGCCCTCAAATCGCCAGGCGCTGGCGGCGCGCAGCCTTGACGACCTGCGGCGTCTGCGGCTGCTCTCGAACCGCGACTGGCAGGTGGATTGGCAGACCCTGATCCAGCTCGGCCTGCAGGATCGCCTGCAGCATGTGGGCAACTGGTCCCTGATGCCGCGCATGCTGCAGAGCGGCCGGGCCGATGTGCTGTTGGCACCGTTCCAGCCGGGTGAGGGCATGCTGCTGAAAGTGGATGGCATCACGCTGGTGCCGGTGCCGGGCTTGAAGATCTCGATGCATGGCACGCGGCACTATGTGCTGTCGGCCAAGCATCCGGCCAGCGCACAACTGGCGCCTGCCCTGGATGCCGGCTTGCAGGCCTTGCGCCGCAGCGGCCAGCTCAAGCGCGCCTACACGCAGTCGGGCTTCTTCCACCCGGCGGTGAAGGACTGGACCCGGCTGTAGCCGGAAGATGCGCTCGATCGGCAGTGGTGCCCTAAGATCTTCGGACGACACGCACCGCCCGCCCGCCCCATGTCAGCTGCCCCCCTCGTCTTCCGCCAGCTCTTCGACCCGGCTTCATCCACCTACACCTATCTGCTCGGCGATCCCGCCAGCGGCGAGGCGCTGCTGATCGACCCGGTCTTCGAGCAGCTGCGGCGCGACACCGCGCTGCTGCGCGAGCTGGGTCTGCGCCTGGTGGCCACGCTGGACACCCATGTGCATGCGGACCATGTGACCAGCGCCTGGCTGCTCAAGCAGCAATGCGCCAGCCAGATCCTGCTGTCCGCTGCGTCCGGGGCCGGCAATGCCGACCGCCTGCTGCAGCACGGCGAGCGCGTGCTCTTTGGGACGCGCCATCTTGAAGTTCGTGCCACGCCGGGCCACACCGATGGCTGCCTGAGCTATGTGCTGGACGATCACAGCATGGCCTTCACCGGCGACAGCCTCTTGATTCGCGGCTGCGGCCGCACCGATTTCCAGCAAGGCAGCGCCAGCCGGTTGTTCCGCTCGGTGCGCGAACAGATCCTCTCGCTGCCGCCGGACTGCCTGCTCTACCCCGGCCACGATTACCGCGGCCTTACGGTCACCAGCGTGGCCGAGGAGTTGCGCTACAACCCACGCCTGGGTGGCGACGCCAGCGAGGGCGATTTCGCCGGCTTCATGAATGCGCTGGGCCTGCCGCACCCCAAACTGATCGACATCGCCGTGCCGGCCAATCTGCGCTGCGGCCGGCCCGAGTCCGAGCGCGCTGGCAGCGGCGATGAGCCCGACTGGGCGGCGCTGAGCTTGACCTTTGGCGGCATCTGGGAAATCCAGCCTGCCGCCCTGCAGGAAAAGCTGCGCAGCGCCGACGGCGCCGCCATCCAGCTGCTCGATGTGCGCGAAGCCGAGGAGTTCAACAACACCTTGGGCCATATCGCGCAGGCACGGCTGCTGCCGCTGGGCGAGCTGCAGGCCCGGCTGGCCGAGCTGGATCCGGCGCGCCCGGTGATCAGTGTCTGCCGCTCCGGCACCCGCTCGGCCCAGGCCACGGTGCTGCTGCAGCGCGCCGGCTTCAAGCGCGTGGCCAATCTGGCCGGCGGCATGCTGCGCTGGAATGCGGAGCGCCTGCCGGTCGAGACCGACTCTGTCTGAGCACAGCTTGGCGCTCAGCACAGGCGTCAGGTGGCGCGAGGCGTCGGGGCTTTGGCGGCTTTGATGCCGGCTGCGCCGCTGGCGCTTGGAACATGGCCGCAGGCCTGTGTCTGTCACCCGACACGGGCACAAGGAGTGCGGGCATTTCGTGCAAGACTTGGGGCCACTTGCTGATCAGCTCTCTGCGCTTCCTGCAGGGCGACACGCGTCATCAGCACTTTGCAGTCCGGGCTTGACCCGGTAGCGAGGCAGGACGACAGAATGCACATGGGCCTGATCAGATTCGGGAACTGCTTGGCCACAGCGTCGGCCGCGGGAACAGTGGCGCACGCATTCCGCGAGGCGGGGGGCTCTGGCTGGAGAGCCATTGGCTCGCTGTGGCGCCCCTGGCTGTGGTGTCTGCTCTGTGTCCTCTGTGCCGACTTGCTCAGGCCGGCGCTAGCCGCTGAACCGCCGCAGCAGCAGCGCAGCAATGCCGCTGCCGCCCCGCTGACGGGCGCCATGGCCGAGCCCGCGACACTGCGCCTGCTGAATCGCGATATCGCCACGCTTCGCGCGACGCTGGCGGGCGCTGTGCCTGCGAAACGAGTCGAGATGGCGCTAGGCCGCTTCCGTCAGCTGCCGGATTCAGCGATCGATCAGCCGTTGCGGGCGCTGCCTTTCGAGTTTCAGCATGTCTCCGGCGTGCAGTTCATGCTGGGTGACGCCACGCTGTTCTCGTTGCTGGAAGCGGATGTCGACACGGAGACCGGCCTGACGCTGGAGACGCAGTCCCAGCAGATCCTGGAGCGGCTGGAACAAGCCCGGCAGACCTGGCATGCCACCCGCGACCGCAGCCTGTTGCTGACGGGTCTGCTCAAGGTGCTGGGCGCGACGGCGGTCGTTGCCGCCCTGGTGGCCGGCGCCCTCGCTGCCACCCGGCGCGGTGTGCGCTGGCTGGAGGCGGTGCGCGACCGGATGGCGGCGCGCCGCATCGGCGTCGACTGGCGCGAGCTGCTGGCCCGGCTGGCCATCGGCACCACCCAGCTGTTCCTGTGGTTCATCCTGTTGCTGCTGGCCTATGTCTGGCTGCGTCTGGCACTGGCGAGCTTCGTGGTGACCCAGCCGCTGGCGCATGAGCTCGACGGCTGGCTGGGCCGCAAGCTGCTCTGGGTCGGGCGAGGCGCACTGGAGGGCATCCCCGGTGTGGCCACGGTGCTGATCGTGCTGCTGCTGACGCGCGCCATGGCCGATGTGCTGGGCTACTTCTTCAATGCCGTGCAACAGGGGCGCTTGCAGATTCCCTTTCTGCACCGCGAGACCACGACGGCCACCCGGCGCATCGTCACGGTGCTGGTGTGGGGGCTGGGCCTGGCGATCGCCTACCCCTATCTGCCAGGCTCCAGCAGTGAGGCCTTCAAGGGCCTGTCGGTGCTGTTTGGCGTGATGCTGACGCTGGGCTCATCGGGCGTGGTCAACCAGGCGATGAGTGGCCTGGTCGTCGTCTACTCACGCGCGCTGCGCAAGGGCGACTTCATCGAGGTCAACGGCATGCAGGGCATGGTCACCGAGGTGTCGACCTTGGCCGTCAAGATGATCAGCATCCGCAACGAGGAGATCACCATTCCGAACTCGGTGCTGGTGGCTTCGCCGATCCACAACTATTCCAAGCTGTCTGACACGCATGGCACGCTGCTGACGGTCAAGGTGACCATCGGCTACGACGTGCCTTGGCGGCAAGTGCATGCGATGCTGGAGGAAGCAGCGCGACGCACGCCGCGCGTGCGCCAGCAGCCTTCGCCCTATGTCTACCAGCGCGCGCTGTCGGACTTCTATGTCGAGTACGAGCTCTACGTGGGCACCGAGAGCGCGATACAGCGCGTGCCGATTCAGTCGGCCTTGCACGCTGCGATTCAGGATGTCTTCAATGAGCATGGGGTGCAGATCATGTCGCCGCACTTCCTGGGGCAGCCCGCACAGGCAGTGGTCGTGCCGCCGAACGATTGGTTCAAGGCCCCTGCCAAACCGCCAACGCCTTGAATGCGCAGCCTGGCGGCCGGCGCTCCGGGCCGCCGCTTTCCAGCAACTGACAGGGGGAGAAAACCATGGAGATGCTTCTGATCCTGGTCCAGGGCCTGATGGTGATCGGGCTGATCGCGGTGGGCGTGCACTACAAGGGCATGGCCATCGGCCTGTTCGGCGCGGTGGGCGTGCTGGCCTTTGTGCTCTTGTTCAAGATTGCGCCCGGCAGCGTGCCGGTCAGCGCGATGCTGATCATCATGACGGTGGTCACGGCGGCAGGAGCGATGCAGCTTGCCGGCGGAATCGACTACCTGGTGAGCCTGGCGCAGAAGCTGATCCGGCGCTTCCCGCGCCAGATCACCTATGTGGCGCCGCTCACCACCTACGGCTTTTGCGCGGGTGCCGGCACCGGCAATATCTACTACTCGCTGATGCCTGTGATCTACGAGGTGTCCTACGCCAACAAGGTGCGGCCCGAGCGGCCGCTGGCCTTGTCCGCGACCGCCGGGCAGCTGGCGATCACCTCCAGCCCGGTGTCGGCGGCAACCGCTGCCATGGTGGGCCTGCTGGCGCCGCTGGGCTTCAAGATCACGGACATCCTCGCCATCACCGTGCCGGCCTCCATCCTGGCGATCATCGTCGGTGCCTTTGTGATGAACCGGCGCGGCAAGGAGCTGGAGCAAGACCCCGAGTACCTCGCGCGGCTGGCTTCCGGCGAACTGAAGCCGCCCTCCGGCGACGCGCAGGCCAAGGCAGTGACGCCAGCGGGCAAGCGCTCGGCCCTGATCTTCATGGCCGGTGTGGCCTTCATTGTCTGTGCCGGCATCTTTGAAGAACTTCGCCCGCTGGTCAGCAGCAAGGGCAAGCTGGTCGAGGTGGACCTGTCCCAGCTGATCCAGATCACCATGTTCACCGTGGCGGCGATGATCACCGCGTTGTGCCGCATCAAGGCCGGCGACATCGTCAAGAGCCCGCTGTTCGACTCGGGCATGGTGGCCGTCGTCGCGCTGTTCGGCGTGGCCTGGATGGCCAACACCTTCATCGCCGCCAATGAGACGGTCATCGTGGGCGGCCTGGGCGAGCTGGCCAAGCAGACGCCGATCATGATCGCGGTGGCGCTGTTCGCGGTGGCGGCCATCACCACCAGCCAGTCCAGCGCCACCTTCTCCATCATCCCCATCGGCATCGCGCTAGGCCTTGAGCCGCAGACGCTGGCCGCCATGTGGCCGGCGGTGGTGGGCGTGTTCCTGCTGCCCACCAATGGCTCGCAGATCGCCACCGTGGAACTGGACGCTACCGGCAGCACACGCATAGGCGCGGCGGTGATCAATCACTCCTTCTTGCTACCGGTGCTGATCTATGCGCTGGTGGCGGTGGGCGCGGGTCTGGGCATCGCGGCTCTGCGGTAGAGCGCCATGAAGCACGCCTTGCTATGGATTGAATCCGGTCGCCGCTACAGCGTCGAGGAGCTGGTGTTCTGGCAGGGCCAGCAGACCCTGGCTGAGGTCGCGGCGCGCATCGACACCATCGTGCTCGGGCCGCATGCCAGCGCGGCATTCCCGCTGGAGCTGAAGCCCTTCATTGCCGCTGAGCTGAGCCTGCGCAAGCAGTGCGACTTCTCGGACTGCATCACGGCCAGCCTGGGCCGGGCCTGGGCGCAGGCCGACGCTCACACGGTCTACATCGAGAATCCGGTGTCGCGATTGGTGCTGGACGCCAACCGCGCGCCTCCGGAGCGGCCGATGGACGGCCTGCGCGAGTTCTACCGGCGCATGGCTCGGCAGCGGGCCGGTGAAGCTGTCAGCTTTGCAGGCGTCGATGCCGTGCGCCCTGTCACCTTTGCGGGAGAGGCGGTTCTGCTTGAGCCCGACAGCGAAGCGCAGTGGCTGGCGCTCGGCCAGGCCATGAGCGACGCAGCGGCGCGCACCGTTGCGGTCTACCGGGCCGCCTGCGAGGCGGTGCTGCAAGCCGTGCTGGCGCAGCGTCCGGCGGATGCAGCGCTGCGCGTGATCAGCCTGCACGACACGATGAACACCAAGATGCGCGCGGATGGTGCGATCGTCATGGAGCGCGCTCCTGAGGACAGGTTGCCGAACTGGGCGAACCTGGGCAACCGGGGCGATGACCAGGGCGACGCCGTGGGCGAGCCGGTGACCCTGGCAGGCTCTGAGTTGCGCCGCATTGCGCAGGCCTGGGGCGCGACCCTCGGACTGAGCGCCGAGGCGCAGCGCCGCGAACTGCTGCTGAATCACCCCTACAAGGGCGCGTACGAGACGCTGCACTTTGGCGCGCGGCTGCGGGCGCTGGGCCAGCCGGCCGTTGGCGCGCTGCAGCTCGAGTTCCGGCGCGAAGCCTTGCTGGGCCCGGCCGCGCTGGCTCGCTTGCAGGCGCCGGGCGAGGATTGGCCGGCGCCAGACGAGACCCATATCGGCGCGATTGCCGCGGCATTGGCACAGGCCGGCCAAGCCTTGCGCAGCTGCGCCGGACGGGGATGACGCGCCCGCCTTGCGAGCTGTCGCCCTGGAACCGTGCGCCCGTGTGGTGCTGGGCTGAGCAGCTGAATTCCTAGTGTCCTGACCCACAAGTTCCTGCACATGAAGGCGCGTCTTCACTTTGTGTAGGCATTTGCGGCGCAGGACACTAGCTCGTGATGCCGTTCAGCTCGGCCCAGCCTGTCCACATGATCTGGATCCCGATGCACAGCAGCAGGAAAGCCATCAGCCGCGTCAGCACCAGCGTACCCACCTCGCCCAGCCTCGCCAGCAGCAGGTTGGCGTGGCGGTACAGCAGGTAGATCAGCACGACGGTGATCAAGGCGCCCAGCATTGCGATTGCAGCGCTGGCGGCAAAGAGGGCCGGCTTGCGCGGCAGGCTGGCGCCGATGGCGATGGCCGCGGCAATCGTGCCAGGCCCGGTGGTCAGCGGGAAGGTGATCGGAAAGAAGCTGCGCTGCACCAACTCGCTGCGCGACAGCTTGTCGGCCTGAGATCGCTTGACGGCGGCCTGCACCTTGTCGTCGTCGCCGCGCCCCAGCATGCGCCAGCCCGATGCCGCCACCAGCAGCCCACCGGCGATGCGCACGATAGGCAAGGAGATGCCGAACAGGTCCAGCACATAGGTGCCGACCAGGATGGAGCCGACGATGACGAACCAGCAGTTGATGGCTACCTGCCTGGCCAGCTGATGATTGACCATCGGATCAGAGCCGGCCGTCAGGCTGAACACTGGCGCGCTGCTGAGAGGATTCATGATCGGCAGCAAGGTGAGCGGCACCAGAAGCAGGGCGTGCAGAAAGTCGCTGATCGCGGGCATATGGGCTCCCTTGGACGCTTCGAACAGGGGGCATCCTAGCGCCTGCGCGCCGCGCTGCCGATGCCTTCCGGGGGCCTGTCCTGCTACGCTCGGACCGGGCCTGTGTACGCACCGAATCGGGAACGAGAGATGAAACACCACCTCTTCACACTGCTGATCCTCGTCGCCGCGCTTGCCGCCTACTTTGACGGGTTCAAAGCCAGCGCGGGCACGTTCCTTGTGCTGGGCGGCATGCTGGAGCTGTGGTTCTGGCTGCGTGCTGCCAGCAAACCGGAGCAGCCCAAAGCTGCCGATCAAGGCGTATGAGACGCGCCATGGCCGGGCTTGGGCCAGCGCCCGCAGGTGCGCAGCTGAGCGCTTAGGCCCGCAGACCTCGCCGATCACCATGCTGCGCGCGCTGCTCTACGGACTGGCCTTGCTGCATCTCGGCCCTGGCCTGGCCTTCGCACTGCTTGCCTTCGGATGCGAAGGTGACAGTCCCTTGCTTGGCGCGATCTGCGAGCGCAGTGCGCTGTCCTCGTTCGCGCTGCTCAGTGTGGGCAGCTGGCTGCTCTTGGTTCTGGGTGGGGCGGCTTTTCAGCTGGTGCGCCTCGCCGGTCGCGGAGGCGTTGAGCGCAGCAGTCTGCGCCTCTGGGCCTTGTTCTGCCTGCTGGCTTTCGGGCTGCTGCTGGGGGCGTCAGGCGCGTGGCTGACTGGCAGCCAGCACTGGCTCCTGGCCGTTCCCGTGTCCTTGGCCGTCGGCTGGCTGTTCCTTGCCAATCCGCTGGCCTGCCAGAGCGGGGCGGATGCCTGTGGCGGCGGCCCGCCGCCCAGCGACAAGCAACGCGAATCGCGATCAGCGGGCGAGGCTTGAGCTCTCACCCGTCTTGCGCCCCGGCGCCTTCTCAGGCTGCGTCGCCTGAGCGCTAGGCGCGGTCCACGCGGCACTGAAAACAGTTGAACTTCGAGCGGATGTGCACATAGGCGACTTCGGCCGAGCTCAGGATCTTCTCGCATTCGGCGGCCAGCTCTTGGCCGGGTAACACGGCGCCGGTTTCATAGCGAATGCCATCATCGTGGCCGTAGCCGCGGATCAGCGCGGGTTGCAGGTGGGCAAACCAGGCCGGCAAGGCATCGCTGTCGTAGCGGCTGCAGGTCTCGCTGTGCAAAAAGATCGGGCCCAGCTCAGCATAGGGCTGCAAGGTGCTGAAGGGGCGGTAGGCCAGCACCAGCATGGGCTCGCCCGGCGCGATCAGTTGCAGGCAGTGCCGGCAGGGGTTGGCCAGTCCGACAGCCGGCTTGCGCAGTGCTGCTTGTCCGTTGGCGTCGCCGCCGCCCTTGCGCACCGCGTCTACCCAGGCGGAGTCAACGCCGCGCACCACAAGCTTGGTCTTCATCGAGCATCCCTTTCGTCGGCGAGCCTGTCTCGCCGCTGCCGGCATTGAAGCAAGGCCGGGGGACGCTGTCTCGCCGCTTCCGGACACGCAGGCCGGATGCAGCCCGGAGCTCAGTCGCCCATGTCGACGAAGCGCCACCAGTCGCGCGCAAAGGGGTGGCGCCAGAAGCCGTGCACGCGCTTCTGGCTCAGGTCCACACGGATCGCATGCCAGTGCGCCAGATAGGGCACATAGGCCAGCATCATGCGGTTGGCGTCGCGCATCGCAGCCTGGCGCTCGGGGCCGTCGGGCAGGGCGCGCTGGCGCCGGTACAGCGCGTCATAGGCCGGCAGCTGCATGCGCGCATCGTTCGACTGGCCGCTGTTGGGGCCATAGCCCATGCCCAGGAAGAAATCGCCGTCGGGCGATGAGCTGTTCCAGCTGTAGCCCCACATCATCAGCTGGCCGGCCAGCGCCTTCTTGATCAGCTCGCCGAACTGCCCGGTCTCGAACTCCATGCGCAGGCCCAGGGCGTCCATGCGCTTCTTCCACAGCTCGTTGATGGCGCGCTGACGGCTGTTGCTGGTGCCTGCCATGCGCAGCGTCAGGCGTGAGCCGTCGGGGTTCTCCAGATAACCATCGCCATCTGCGTCCTTGTAGCCGTAGGTGGCCAGCAGCGCGCGGGCGCGCGGCAGGTCGGCGGCGCTCATCTCGCTCTTGAGCTGCGGGTCGTGGCCATACACCGCAGGCGGCAGCAGCGACTGCGCCGGCACGGCCTGGCCCTTGAAGACCAGGCGGATCTCGGCTGCGTTGTCATAGGCCAGTGCGATGGCGCGGCGCAGCGCCACCTTCTCGGGCGTGAAGCCGCCGATCTGCGGATCGTCGAAGTTGAAGTAGCTCAGCTTGACGTCGGCACCGACGGTCTGGCGCGCCTGCACGCCGCGCGCGGCCAGATTCGGCGCCAGCCGGCCGCCGGGCACGGCCATCGGCGCCACGCCGGGCGGCATCTCCAGCACATCCAGTTCACCGCCGGCAAAGGCCAGCCAGCGCGGCTGTTCTTCTTCGATGATGCTGACATGCACCTCGTCCACCAGCGGCAGGCGTTGGCCGGCCAGGCGCTGCGCCATGGCCTGGGCCTGCGCATCACCGGCGGGCGCCACGCTGTCGAAGCGCTGCTCGCGAAAGCCCGGGTTCTTCTCCAGCACCGTCAGCGAGCCGCGCCGCCAGGACTTGAGCCGAAACGGCCCGGTGCCCACCGGATGGGCCATCAGATCGGCGCCATAGGCTTCGACCACCTCGCGCGCGACGGCGCCCGTCAGCCCGGCATTGGCGAACACATGGATGAAGCGTGGGTCGCTCTGCGCCAGCCGCAGCTCGAAGCGGTAGCGGTCCAGCGCGCGCAGGCCTTCGACGGGGCTGTCGTAGTCCAGCCCGGTCTTGGCCTTCAGCGCGCGCTGGCGCAGCGCGCTCATGCCGAGGATCTGGGCGTTCTCGAACTGGTAGAGGTGCTCGGTCTTCAGGCGCGGGTCGAAGAAGCGCTTGATGCTGTAGACATAGTCCTGCGCCACCAGCTCGCGAGGCCGGCCCTTGAAGGCCGGGTCATCGCTGAAGAAGATGCCGGGCTGCAGCGTGAAGACGAAGCGGCGGGCCTCGTCACTGATCTCGGGCAGCGCAGCGGCGGTCAGCGGGCGCAGCAGGGCCGGGCGAGCCAGGCAGTCGTAGGTCAGCGGTGGCTCGAAGATGTGCGCGTTGATGATGACCGAGGTCTGGTCAGACACCTGCGGCGGATCGAAGCCCACTTCGCCCGAGTTGAAGGCGGTGCGCAGGATCTTCTTGCTGCGGCTGCCGTCAGCCTGGGCTGCCGCCCAGGGGCTGGCGGCCAGCGCCAGCGAGCCCTGCAGCCAGCCGCGCCTGCGCATGGTCACGGCTTGACGGGCCGCTTGGCGTTGTCGATGTCCACGTACTGCCAGAACATATTGCCGAAGGGCGGGCGCTTGTAGCCCTGCAGCCAGGGCTGCGCCAGGTCGGTGACGATGCGGTGCACCTGATACTTGTGTGGCATGTAGGCGGTGGTCAGCTTCTGCGCCTCGCGCAGCAGGGCCAGGCGCTCGGGGCCATCGGGGATGTCCTGCATGCGGCGGTAGACCTCGTCGAAGCGATCGAGCTTGAAGCGCGCCAGGTTCTGGCCGCCGGAGGCCGGGCCGTAGAGGATTTCCAGGCCGGCCTGCACATCAGGGTCGCTGGCCGAATAGCCCAGCGCCCAGATCGGCAGCTGGCCGGCGCGCGCGGCCTTCAGCTGCTCGGGCCACTTGCCTGCCTTGATGGTGATCTTGATGCCGATCGCGTCCATGTTCTTCTTCCACAGCTCGTCGAAGCTGCGCGAGAGCGCGTCGGGCTGGCTGGCGTATTCGATCGCGAAGGGCTTGCCGTCGGGCAGCTCGCGCCAGCCGTCGCCGTCCACGTCCTTGTAGCCGTACATGTCCAGCAAGGCCTTGGCGCGCGGCAGATCGAAGTCGCTGTTCTCGCTCTTGAACTTGGGGTCATAGCCCCAGGTGCTCGGTGCCACCACCGATTGCGCGATCACGGCCTGGCCGCGGCGCACGGTGTTGATCTCGCGGTTGATGTTGGTGGCCAGGCCGATGGCGCGACGCAGCGCCACTTTCTCGGGCGTGTAGCCACCCACCACCGGGTCTTCCATATTGAAGTAGTACATGGTGCGGTCGGTGTTGACGACGCGCTCCATCTGCATGCCCTGCTTGGCCAGGTTCGGTGCCAGCTGGCCCTTGGGCGCGGCGATATTGCTGAACTCCAGCGGCACCGTCACCAGGTCGAGCTCGCGGTTCAGATAGGCCAGCCAGCGTGGCTGCGACTCCTCGATGATGGACACCTCGACGCGGTCGATCATCGGCAGGCGGCGGCCCTTGAACTGCGCGGCAAAGGCCTGGCCGCGGGCATCGTCGGCATTCGGCTCGCCGTCGTAGACCACCTCGCGATAGTTGGGGTTGCGCACCAGCACGATCTGCGAGCTGCGGCGCCAGCTCTTCAGCATGAAGGGTCCGGTGCCCACCGGATGCTCCATGGTCTTGTCCTTGTAGGCCTCGATCACCTCGCGGGCCACGGCGCCGTACTGGTCGCCGCCGGTGATGTTGTAGAGCAGGCGCGGGCGCGGCGCCTTCAGCCGGTACTGGATGGTGTAGCGGTCCAGCGCGCGCAGGCCCTCGACCGGGGCGTTGTAGTCGAAAGGCTTCTTGTCCTTCAGCGCCGCCTGGCGCAGCTCGTCCAGGCCGATGATGCCCAGGCCGGCGAAGCCGGTGTAGGCCGGGCTCTTGGTGGCGGGGTCGAAGAAGCGCTTGAGCGAGTAGACGAAGTCCTCGGCCACCAGCTCGCGCTTCTTGCCGCCGAAGGCCGGGTCGTCGGCGAAGTAGATGCCGGGCTTGATGCGCACGGTCCAGGTCTTGAAGTCATCGCTGACCTCGGGCATCGCGGCGGCCACATTGGGCTTGACCTTGAAGGGCCGCGCCAGGTAGTCGTACTTGTACAGGCCCTCGAAGATATGGCCGGTGATGATGCGCGAATACAGATCGCTGATCTGCGCCGGGTCGAAACCGGTCTCGCCGGCGATGAAGGCATAACGCAGCACCTTGGCGTCTTCGGCCTGAGCCGGCATGGCGGCGGCGCCGAGCTGCAGGGCCAGCAGGCTGGCCAGGGCGGCGCGCAGGATCTGTCGCTTGGGCTTGTTCGTCATCAGGCTCATGGTTGTTTCTTGCTCTCGTCGATATCCACCATATGCCACCACTCCTGCCAGAACAGCGGGCGGCGGTAGCCGATCACCCAGGGCTGGGCCAGGTCGGTCAGCAGTCGGTGCACATGGTTGCGGTAAGGCAGGTAGACGGCGGCGATGCGCTTGGCTTCGTGGATCAGGGCCAGGCGCTCGGGGCCGTCGGGCAGGGTCTGCATGCGCTCATAGATCGCATCGAACTCGCGCATCTTGAAGCGCGACAGGTTCTGCCCGCCGGTGGCCGGGCCGTACAGGCGCTGCAGCGCAGCCTGCGCATCGGGCTTGTCGGCGGAGGAGGCCACGCCCCAGATTTGGTATTTGCCGCCGCGCACGCTCTTGAGGTTCTCGGGCCACTTGGCCGTCTTGAAGGCCAGGCGCAGGCCGATCTGCGCCATGTTCTTCTGCATGATCTCGTCGAGCTGGCGCGAGGCGTTGTCGGGCTGGGTGTTGCGCGTCAACGTGAGCGGGCTGCCGTCGGGCAGTTCGCGCCAGCCGTCGCCGTCCACGTCCTTGTAGCCATACATGTCCAGCAGCGCCTTGGCGCGCGCCGGATCGAAGTCGCTCATCGAGCTCTTGAACTGCGCCTCGTAGCCGGTGGTGTGCGGCACCACCGGGCTCTGCGCCGGGATGGCCTGGCCGCGGCGCACCAGCTGGATCTCGCGCCGCACATCGATGGCCAGGCTGACCGCACGGCGCAGCGCGATCTTGTCGGCCGTGTAGCCACCCACCACCGGGTCTTCCATATTGAAGACCGTCATCGTCGACTCGGGGCCGACGATGCGCAGGCCCTGGATGCCGCGCTTGGCCAGGTTGGGCGCCAGCTGGCCATGCGGCAGGGCCTGGCTGATGAAGTCGGCCGGCACACGCTCCAGAAAGTCCTTCTCGGCGTTCAGGAAGGACAGCCAGCGCGGCTGGGCCTCCTCGATGACGGCGATCTCGACGCGGTCCACCATCGGGATGCGGCGGCCCTTGAAGCGCGCCAGCAAGGCCTGACCCTCGGCATCGTCGGCGGCAGGCTCGGCTTCGTAATAGCGCTCGCGGTAGTTGGGGTTCTTCTCCAGCACCATCAGCGAGCTGCGGCGCCAGCTCTTCAGCAGGTAGGGGCCAGTGCCGACCGGGTGCGCCATGATCTTGTCGCCGTAGTGCTCGACCACCTCGCGCGCCATCGCGCCATACAGGTCAGAGCCGGCCAGCAGCGACTGCAGCAGATGCGGGCGGCCCTGCTCGGTGCGGATCTGCAGCGTGTAGCGATCGAGCGCGCGCAGGCCTTCGATCTCGCGGTCGTAGTTGAAGGGCTTCTTGCTGTCCAGCGCCTGCTGGCGCACGGCCTTCAGGCCCAGGATGCCGGCGTCTTCAAAGGTGGACCAGACGGGGCTCTTCAGCGCCGGGTCGGCAAAACGCTTGAAGCTGTAGACATAGTCGGCCGCCACCAGCTCGCGCTTCTTGCCGCCGAAGGCCGCATCGTCGGCGAAGAAGATGCCAGGCTTGATGCGGATGGTGTAGGTCTTGAAGTCGGCGCTGACCTCGGGCATGTCCACCGCGGTCAGCGGCTTGAGCTTGACCGGCCGCGCCAGGTGGTCGTAGTGGTACAGCGTCTCGAAGATGTGCGCGGTGATCGTGCGCGAGTACAGGTCCGAGAGCTGCGAAGGGTCGAAACCGGTCTCGGCCACCAGGAAGGCGTACTTCAGCACCTTGGGCGGCTGGCCCGTCTCGGCGGGCGCCGCAGTGGTGATGGCGCTGCAGCAGGCCAGCAGGGTTGCGCCGGCCAGGCGTCGCAGGGTGGAACTCAGCATGGCGGGGCGCTTTCAGCAGGGAGGATGAGTCTGCAGCTCGTGCCGACTCAGTTCGACTTGGGCTTGAGCGTGTTGTCCACGTCCACGTACTGCCAGAAGTCGCGCAGGAAGATGTTGCGGTCGTAGCCGATCACCCAGGGCTGGGCCAGGTCGGTGAACAGGCGGTGCACCGAGATCTTGTAGGGCATATAGGCCACCATCAGCTTGCCGGCTTCTTCCATCAGTGCCTGGCGCTCAGGGCCGTTGGGCAGCAGCTTTTGCTTCTGGTACAGCGCGTTGTAGGCCGGCAGGTCGAAACGCGACTTGTTGGCCTGGCCCTTGGCACGGCCGTCGCCCAGCGCCAGGAAGGTGTCGCCGTCCGGCGCGGTGGCCACCCAGCTGACGCCCCACATCTGCAGCTTGCCCGCATTGGCGCTCTTGAGGTTCTCGGGCCACTTGGCGGTCTTGAACTCGATGCGCACCTTCAGCGCGTCCATGTTCTTCTGCCACTGCTCGACCAGCTGGCGGCTCTGGCTGTCAGGCTGCGTGGCGTAGTTCAGCACCAGCGGCTTGCCGTCCGGCAGATCACGCCAGCCGTCGCCGTCCTTGTCCACATAGCCGTACAGGTCCAGCAGGGCCTTGGCCTTGGGCAGGTTGTACTCGCTCATCTCCGACTTGAAGTCCGGCCGGTGGCCGAAGGTTCCGGGTGCGAACGGGCCTTGTGCGGCCATGGCCTGGCCGCGGCGCGGCAGACGGATTTCCTTGTCGATGTCCACGGCCAGCGAGATGGCGCGGCGCAGCGCCACCTTGTCGGGCGTGTAGCCGCCCACCACCGGGTCTTCCATATTGAAGTAGCTGAAGGCCACTTCCGGATAGGGGAAGCGCACCGAGCGCATGCCCTTCTTGGCCAGGTTCGGAGCCAGCTTGCCATGGGGCGTGGCCATGCTGACGAACTCGGCCGGCACTTCTTCCAGCACATCGGCCTCGTCGCGCAGGAAGCTCAACCAGCGCGGCTGGTTTTCTTCAATGATGGCGATCTCGACGCGGTCGGTCAGCGGCAGGCGCCGGCCCTGCAGCTTGGCGGCCTGGGCCTTCAGCACCGGATCGGCATTGGCCGGCGGCTGCTCGTTGTAGAGCTCTTCGCGGTAGGCGGGGTTGCGCTCCAGCACGATGCGCGAGCTGCGGCGCCATTCGGTCAGGCGGTAGGGGCCGGTGCCTACCGGATGGTCCATGATCTTGTCGCCGTAGTACTCGACCACCTCGCGCGCCAGTGCGCCCAGGAAGGCCGAATCGGCGAACTGGTTGATGAAGCGCGGGTCACCCACACCCAGGCGCACCTGGAAGGTGTAGCGGTCCAGCAGCTTCAGGCCCTCGACCTCGCGGTCGTAGTCGAAGGGCTTCTTGGCGGCCATCAACTCCTTGCGCAGCTCCGACAGGCCCAGGATCTGCACGTTCTCCAGCAGGTAGAGATTGCGGCTGTTGAGCTTGGGGTCGTAGTGGCGCTTGATCGAGTAGATGTAGTCGGCCGCGGTCAGTTCGCGCTTCTTGCCGCCGAAGGCTGGATCGTCGGCGAAGTAGATGCCGGGCTTGATCTTGAAAGTCAGCGTCTTGAAGTCGGCCGAGATCTCGGGCATGGCCACCGCGGTGGACGGGCGCATCTGGTAGGGGCGGGCCAGGTAGGCGAACTCCAGAGGCGCTTCGAAGATGCCGGCGGCGATGGTCTTGGAGTAGCGGTCGCTGATCTGCGCGGGGTCGAAGCCGGTTTCGGCAACCCGGAACGAGTAGCGCAGCACCTTGGCGTCGGCTGGGGCTGACGTGGCCGGCTGGGCGTGGGCCGAGAGTGAACAACCAATGAGCAGCGCGGCAGTTGCCGCACGTGCGAAGCCAGCTCGCATCACGATCAGAATCCTTGCTTTTGACAGGGGGCTGCCGGCCTCGTGGGCGCAGCACCATGATTTTTCCGGGGCACGCCGGGGTCGGCGGCGACTCGTTTGGAGCGCGCAGTCTAGTGCTGCACCGCGCCTGAATCCATGCACGCCAACCCGTAGGAAAGCTCTGCACGAATCAACGCGGTCCGTGATCGCGCGGATTCGGGCGGTCTGCGGCGTTGCACTTCTCGCCAATAGCGACCGCTATTGGCAGCGAACTGCGCCTTGCATCCCATCCCGATCCGCACGATTCGGCCTCGCGTCGCTTCATGCAGAGCTTCCCTGGCAGGTCGGCCCCGACGGGTCGCGCATTGTGGCGCAGAACGGACCGAATCTGCCGCCAGCCCCCGTATTTGACGGGGTTCCCGGCCCGGATCAAGGGCAAACGCGGGTGAATACCGGCCTTCTGTCCATTAGACTCGCGCCTGCTTTCAATACGGAGACCCCCCTCACCACAAGTGGGCGGGGTCTCGCTTTTGTCTACTCAAGACGCTTGGCATGGAGATCCGACAGCGATGGCGGCATACCTCATAAGGCGCTTGTGGCAAATGATTCCCACCCTGTTGGGCGTCGTGCTGCTGGTGTTCTTCCTCTTCAAATACTTTGGTGGCGATCCGGCCGAAATCCTCGGCGGCCTGAACGCCAGCCCGGAACAGATCGACGCCATCCGCGAGCAGCTGGGCCTGAACAAGCCGGTCTGGGAACAGCTCTGGATCTTCCTGAAGCAGATCGTCACCTTCGATTGGGGCAAGAGCTGGGCCACCAATGAATCGGTGGCCAATCTGTTCGCGACCCGCCTGCCGGCGACGCTGACGGTGATGCTGCCCATCCTGGTGCTGGAAGTGATGCTGGCCATCCCCTTCGCCCTGGCCGTGGCCTATGTGCGTGGCAGCCTGACCGACCGCACGGTGATGGTGGTGACAACGGTGGCGGTGTCGATCTCGCTGCTGGTCTATGTGATCGTGTTCCAGTACTTCTTCGCCTTCCGCCTGGGCTGGTTCCCGGTGCAGGGCTGGACCGACAGCGTCTGGACCAATCTGACCACCTACGCGCCGCTGCCGATCTTCGTCGCAGTGGCGGTGGCGCTGGCGCCTTATACGCGTCTGTATCGCACGTTCTTCCTGGACGAGATCGGCCATGACTATGTGCGCACCGCACGTGCCAAGGGCCTGACCGAGCGCACCATCCTGCTCAAGCATGTGCTGCGCAACGCGATGATCCCGATCCTGACCAACGTGGCCGTGGCCTTGCCCGGCGTGTTCGTCGGTTCCTTCCTGCTGGAAGTGTTCTTCTCGATTCCGGGTCTGGGTCGCGAGATCCTGCTGGCCGTGAACCGCAGCGACTACCCCGTCATCCAGGCCTTCGCGATCTACATCGCCTTCCTGACCATGGTGGTCAATCTGCTGACGGACCTGCTGTACAAGTTGGTCGACCCACGGGTGGTGCTGAAATGATGGCCCCCAAGTTCACTTTGTTCACAGCCCCCCCGTGGGGGCGCAGGCCTCCCTTGGGGCGGCCCGGCGGGAGTCCTGAAATGAGCGCCGTTCTCTCCAACAACACCGCTGCGGCCAAGCCGGCGCAGCGTTCCGAAGGCGTGTGGGCGGCCTCCTGGCGCCGTCTGCGTTCAGACAAGGTCGGCATGGTCTGCATGGCCATCGTCGCCTTCTTCCTGGTGCTGGTGACGCTGTCGGGTAGCGGCCTGGTGGCTGGCGACTGGCAGAAGGAAGTGGGCGTGCCCAATGCGCCACCGACCTTCATGGGCCCGGCTCCGGCCGAGGCCATCGGCACGGTCGAGCAGCCCAAGGGTCCGAACGTCGACCTGAGCGACATCGACCCGCTGGCACCCAAGTACAAAGAATGGGAAGAGCGCGCCAAGCAGTTCAAGACCGTGGACACCGTCAAGGCCGAGACCCTGCCGGCCGGCGGTGATCGTCTGGGCCGCGACGTGCTGGCCAAGGTGATCAAGGGCGCTGAAGTGTCGATCACCGTGGGCGTGCTGGCGGCCATCGTGGCGACGCTGATCGGCACCGTGCTGGGCGCGCTGTCGGGCTTCTTCGGCGGCAAGATCGGCGACTTCCTGGAGTGGCTGTACAACGTCTTCACCGCCATCCCCGGCATCCTGCTGATCTTTGCCTTCGCGGTGATCTTCGGCAAGGGCGTCACCTCGGTGGTGCTGATCCTGGGCCTGGCCGGCTGGCCGGGCATCTACCGCCTGATCCGGGCCGAGTTCATGAAGCACTCGGTGCGCGACTACGTGCGCTCGGCCGAGGCCATCGGCGCCTCGAAGTACTCGCGCATGTTCAAGCACATCCTGCCGAACGTCTCGCACGTTGCGCTGGTGCAGCTGTCGCTGCATGTGGTGAGTTTCATCAAGAGCGAAGTGATCCTGTCCTATCTGGGCCTGGGCGTCGGCGTGGACCAGGTCTCCTGGGGCACGATGCTGGCCGAGAGCCAGAGCGAGCTGATCCTGGGCTACTGGTGGCAGCTGGCTGCCGTGACCGCCTTCATGGCCGTGTTCGTGACGGCCTTCGCGCTGTTCACCGACGCGCTGCGCGATGCGCTGGACCCGAAGCTGCGCGGCCTGGAGTAAAGAACGATGTTGCTATCCATTCAAGACCTCAAGGTCGCCTTCCGCATGGGCAAGGTGAACGGCCAGATGCAGCGCGCACTGGCCGTCAAGGGTGTCAGTTTCGACATCCCCGAGAACAGCACGGTCGCCCTGGTGGGTGAGTCGGGTTCGGGCAAGAGCGTCACAGCGATGTCCATCCTGAACCTGCTGCCGGACAACGCCGAGCGCCAGGGCAAGATCCTGTTCCAGGGCCGTGACCTGCTGCAGACCTCGCTGCCGGAACTGCAAGGCATCCGCGGCCGCGAGATCGCCTGCGTGTTCCAGGATCCGATGACCTCGCTGAACCCGGTGTTCACCGTGGCCGACCAGATCATGGAGCCGCTGGTCAAGCACATGGGCATGAGCCGCAAGCAGGCGCTGGTGCGCGCCGAGGAGCTGCTCAATGAGGTGGGCATCCCCGAGCCCAAGCGCCGCCTGAAGGCTATCCGCACGAGATGTCGGGCGGCCAGCAGCAGCGCGTGATGATCGCCATCGCATTGGCCTGCAAGCCCAAGCTGCTGATCGCCGACGAGCCGACCACGGCCCTGGACGTGACCATCCAGCGCCAGGTGATGGAGCTGATGGCCAAGCTCAAGGAATCGCACAAGATGAGCCTGCTGTTCATCTCGCACGATCTGGGCGTGGTGGGCGAGATCTCCGACCATGTGGTGGTGATGCGCCACGGTGAGATCCGCGAGAAGGCGCCGGTGGCCGAGATCTTCAACGCGCCCAAAGACGGCTATACCAAGGCGCTGCTGGCCTGCCGCCCCTCGCTGACCGAGAACCCGGCGCGCCTGATGGTGATCGACGATCACATCGCCGGCCGTGCGGCCAGCAACGAGGCCAAGGCCAAGGACCCGAACGCACCGGTGATCCTGGAGGCGCGCGGCCTGAAGAAGAGCTTCTTCTTCAAGGAAGGCCTGTTCGGCAAGAAGGAGTTCAAGGCCGTCAAGGACGTGAACTTCAAGCTGCGCAAGGGCTACACGCTGGGCGTGGTGGGCGAGTCCGGCTCGGGCAAGACGACGATGGGCCTGACGCTGCTGCGCCTGCATGAGCCCAGCGGTGGCGAGGTGCTGTTCGAGGGCCAGGACCTGCTGAAGATGAGCGGCAATGACTGGCAGAAGATGCGTCGCCGCATCCAGGTGGTGTTCCAGAACCCGTATGCCTCGCTGAACCCGCGTTTCACGATCGGCCAGACCCTGGTCGAGCCGATGGAGATCCACGGCATCGGCCGCGACACGGCGGATCGCATGGCGCGTGCCAGTGCCCTGCTGGTCAAGGTGGGTCTGGATGACTCGGTGCTGAACAAGTACCCGCACGAGTTCTCCGGCGGCCAGCGCCAGCGCATCGCGATCGCGCGCTGCCTGACGCTCAACCCCGAGGTGCTGGTGCTGGACGAAGCGGTGTCGGCGCTGGACGTCTCGGTGCAGGCCCAGGTGCTGAACCTGCTGAAGGACCTGCAGGACGAGTTCGGCCTGTCCTACATCTTCATCAGCCACGACCTGGCGGTGGTGAAGTTCATCTCGGACGAGGTGCTGGTGATGCAGAACGGCGACGTGGTCGAGCAGGCCGAGACGCAGAGCCTGCTGGCCGCGCCCAAGCAGGACTACACGCGTCGCCTGCTCGGCGCAGTGCCGCGCGGCTATCAGGCGCAGGCCTCGGCGGCTGCCGCCTGAGCTTGCTGAGCTGATTCGCGAGGGGCGCCGCAAGGCGCCCTTTTTTCGTCTGAACAGTCCGACGAGCGTCGATCCAGCTTCGCCCAGACGCATTCGAGGGCAGCCGTTCTGCAGTCTGTCGATTGCCACAGGGCTGACGACGCAGGGCTTCTTACAGTCCAGCCCTTGATGAACCCCTCTGACCGGAGACCTGTGATGAACCGATATGCCGCCCTGACCCTCGCGCTGTGCGCCAGCCTGCTGTCTACCGCCTGCGTGATCGCACCGCCCAGCTCGGTGCGCGTCAACGATTCGGCCGAACTGGCCCGCATGAGCGAGCAGGCCCTGAAGACCTGCGGCGAAGGCCAGGTCAAGGAAGTCAGCGCGCGCAGCTTCAGCTGTAAGTGAGAACAGAGGGGGCGCGGCGGCCACCCAAGCATCAGCCGGTAGCTCGCGAGGCCTGGACGGCCTGCCTTACCGGCGATGCCTGCCGCGCTGGAGCATGCCGCTCGACCAGATCGCGGCGGTCGAAGCTGCGCACAGCACCGTGCTGGAGGGCTGGGGGATCCGCTTCACCCGCGAGGGCATGCTCTACAACGCCCATGGTCGCCAGGCGGTGCGCCTGGGCACGCGCGAAGCGCAGCGCCTGCTGCAGGCCTTGCGGCCGCGCATCGCCGACTTGGGCGACTGAGCATGGCCAGCCCCGGCAAGAAGAATTTTCCGCTGCGCCTGGACCCGGCCTTGTGGGAAGCCATCAAGCGCCTGGCCGCGCAGGAGCTGCGCTCGGCCAATGCGCAGATCGAGTACCTGCTGAAGGAGGCGCTGGCGCGGCGTGGGATCCATCCGCAGCTCAACCCTGCCAAGCGTGGCCGCCCAGTGCTGCCTCCGAGCGAAGAGGATGCCTGACGAGGTGACCTTCATCCAGCACAGCACTGTGGCATCTTGAAGACGGTGTGACCGACGTTGGCGCACCAGTGCCGGCTTGCCGTGCATTGTTGCCGCGCGCTCCCCCTTAAGTTGGTGCATTCTTTGCCGATGCTTGTGCTACCGCAGTGCCGGGCTGAACCGGCTGGCTGCGTCACGAGGCTGAATCTCAACGCAAGGAGACGTACATGAGGACTTGGATGAAGTGGCTGGCTGTTGGTGTGGCCAGCGTCGGACTGATGGGCTCGGCCCTGGCGCAGGAGCGAGGAACCAAGGAAGAGGCGATCGCCATGACCAAGGCCGCCTTCGAGCACATCAAGAAGGTGGGCGCCGAGAAGGCCTACAAGGACTTCACCGCCGACAAGGCTGCCTGGGTCAAGAAGGACCTGTATGTGATGGTCTATGACAGCAAGGGCACGGCGTTGGCGCATGGCGCCAACGAAAAGCTGGTGGGTAAGGACATGAGTGCCGTGAAAGATGCGAATGGCAATGCCATCGTGACCTCGATGGTGGCCTTGGCAGCCAAGGGTGGCGGCTGGTACGACTATGACTGGCCAGATCCCGTCACCAAGAAGATCGCGCCCAAGACGACCTATGCGATCAAGCAGCCCAATGGCGAGGGCTTTATCGGGGTGGGCGTCTACCGCTGATCCTAGCGGCCGACCGTATGGCCGCAATGAACCCTTCAGAGGCGCCACGGCGCCTCTGTTTCTTGATCAAACCCTGTGTTTGTTCATCTACCAAAAAGACAACCCTGCAGGAGATCGCAGTGAACCAGCTCCTTCGCAACGCTTCCATCCGCATCAAGGTCGCACTCGCTCCGGCCTTCGCTGTGCTGTGCATCCTGCTCGTAGCGGCCATGGGTTGGTCGTCGACGCGGATGCTGACAAAACAGCTGAATGAAGTGGGAAGTGTTGGCGTCCAGCGCATCGTCGCGGCTGAGGCCATGATCACCGATGTCTCCCAGATCCATCAGCAGCTTTACCAGTCTCTGACCTGGGAGGCGATCGGCTACAAAGCTGACGCGATCACCGCGCTTGATCAGTCCTTGCTCAAAAAGCTAGATGCCTTGGCGAAGACGCTGCAGCTGGCTTCGGATGACGCAGAGATCAGTGAGGAGCAGCGCAAGGTGCTGGCACAAGTCGCCAAGGACTACCTTCTGTATGCCAAGACAGCCAAGGACACGCTGGACATCAAGTCGGCCGGTGTTGCGACGGCAGCCAGCTATGTCGTGACGGTGGACAAGCAGTACGAATCCATCCAGGGCAAGCTGAGTGCTTTCGTCAAGCGCGAGGTCGAACTGAGCGAGGCGGCGGTGGCCAAGGCCGAGAGCAGCGGCCAGCAGGCCTCCAACGTATCGCTGCTGGTGTCGGCCATTGCTCTGGTGGCCTGTATCGGCTTTGCCTTCGTGGTGGCGCGTGCCATTGCAGCACCGCTGCGTGAGGCGGTCGCGCAGGCGCAGGCGCTGGCCGATGGCGATCTGACGGCGCGCGGCGCGGTCGCGGGACGCGACGAGACCAGCCAGGTGCTCACCGCGCTGCAGAACGTGGCGTCCAACCTGAACCAGATCGTCGGCGGTGTGCGCTTGACGGCTGACGAGATCAACACTGCGGCCAGCGAGATCGCTTCCGGCAATGCCGATCTGTCCTCGCGCACCGAGAACACCGCCTCCGCGCTGGAGCAGACCGCGGCGTCGGTTGAGGAGTTGTCGGCGACGATCCGTGGCACGGCGGAGAACGCACGGGCCGCAGATGCGCTGGCCCGTGAGGCGGCTGCCGTGGCGGTGCAGGGCGGCACGGCGGTGTCCGAGGTGGTGGCGGCGATGAATGCCATCAACACGCAAGGCCGCAAGATCGCCGAGATCATCGGCACCATCGACAGCATCGCTTTCCAGACCAATATCTTGGCGCTGAACGCGGCGGTGGAAGCCGCCCGCGCCGGCGAGCAGGGTCGTGGCTTTGCCGTGGTGGCCAGCGAGGTCCGCACGCTGGCGCAGCGCAGCGGCGAGGCCGCCAAGGAAATCCGCAGCCTGATCGGCGCGTCTGTCGAGCAGGTCGATGTCGGCACCGGCAAGGTTGAGGTGGCGGGCCAGACCATGGCGCGCGTCGTCGATTCGATCCAGAAGGTGTCGCAGATGGTGGGTGACATCACCCGGGCTGCGGCCGAGCAGGCCGATGGCATTGGGCAGGTCAACAGCGCCGTGGCCGAGATGGACAAGTCGACCCAGCAGAACGCGGCCATGGTGGAAGAAGCCACGGCAGCGACCGAATCGCTGCGGACGCAGGCTTCACATCTGGTGGAAAGCCTGACGCGCTTCAGAACCTGAGCGGCCTGGCGAGGACTCGCAGTCCGCTGGGGCTTGCGAGTTTTGACTTGTCGTCAACTAATGCACATTGAGCCGGTACGCAACTGAGTGCGTACCGGCTTTTTTGTTCAAGCGCAGCAGCCGGCGGTCGATACATTGAGGGATGCGCAAGGCTGTCTACAGTCAGGTTCGGATATTGCCGCCGCCGCCGCTTGCCGGGCCGTGGCTTGGCCATGCCTGTCGCTTGCTGCTGAGCCTTGCGGTCATCATCTTGCTGCTGGGTCTGGCGGCCTGCCAGCCCGACTCCGGCCGGGCGTCCATCGAACCGGCCCAGGCCCAGGAGGGGCTTTGGCCGGAGCTCGAGCGCATTGAGCGCGCGGCGCGCGCACGCCCCGCCGAGCAGGCGCAGGCACTTCAAAAGCTGTATGGCCGCACGGCGCCCGGCAGCGCCGAGCGCCTCGAAGTGCTGAATCTGCGCGGCGGTATGGCGGCGCGCCTGCGTGACCGCGCGATGCTGGATCCGATCCTGATCGAGTTGCGCAACTGGCCGCTGGCCGAGCAAAGGCCGGGCGCTGAAGCGGTGGCCGGCCTGGTGCAGGCGGCGTTTCACCTCAACCAGGGCCAACTGCGCGACGCCAAGAAGACGCTGCAGGGCCTGAACGAGGACGCCGTGGCGCAGCTATCTGATCGAGTGCGCTACCGCCTGTCGGCGCTGCGCTCGGTCGTGCTGGCGGATTCCGGAGAATTCGATGGCGCCCTTCAGTCCGGCCAGGACGCGATGCGCCTTGCCGACCGCCTTGGGCACGGCTGGCGCCGGGCGCTGGCGCTGTCTGACATGGCCTGGGTCTACCACCGTGCCGAGCAGATCGAGCGTGCCCGTGAACTGAGCAAGGCAGCGCTTGAGAGTGCGCGGCAGGACCCGGACCCCGAGACGCTCAATGCGGCGCTGACCATCCACGGCAATGTCTTTGCCGATCACGCCGATGCCAGCATTTCGCAGAAGTCCTATGCCGAGGCCTTGGAGCAGGCGCGCCTGGCCGGCGGCGAAGGCATGCAGGCGTTGAGCCTGGGCAATATGGCCGACTACTACCTGCGCCGCGGCGACTTCGCACAGGCGCTGAAGCAGGCCGAGCAAGCCTTGCCGCTGGCGCAGCGCCAGCAGATGCTCAGCGCGGAGGTGCTGGCTTTGCACAATATGGGCATCGCGAAGATCGGTCTCAAGCGCGTGGCCGAAGGCGCCCAGGATGTGCGCATGGCCATCAAGATCGATCTGGATCAGGGGGCGATCGCCTACGCAGCCGATGGCTGGGCGGAGCTTGGCCGTTACCTGGAGAAGGCCGGCGACTGGGCGGGCGCGGTCGATGCCCATCACAACTACCGCCGCCTGATCGACGAGGTGCTGCGTGACGACACGCGCAAGTCGGTGCTGGAGGCGCAGGAGAGCTTCGATGCCGAGCGGCGGGCCAAGGACATCGAGCTGCTGGCGCGCGACAACAGCCTGAAGGCGGAGCAGATCCGCGCCCATGATTTGGCGCTGCGTCTTTGGTCCGCGGTGGCCGGCTGCGTGCTCGTCTCCGGCGTGTTGCTCGGGCTGGCCTACCAGCGCATCCGTCGCACCAACGAGGCGCTCAAGCACAGCAACGAGACACTCAAGCAGCAGAGCGAGCGTGATCCGCTCACCGGGCTGTCCAACCGGCGCCACTTCCAGAAGGCCGTGCAGCGCCTGACGCCGGCAGGCGGGCTGGCCGCCACGGTCTATCTGCTCGACATCGATCTGTTCAAGCGCATCAATGATCAGCATGGCCATGCGGCTGGCGACAGCGTGCTGATCGAGGTGGCCCGTCGTTTGCGCGCGGCCTTGCGGGAGGACGATCTGGTGGTGCGCTGGGGTGGCGAAGAGTTCCTGATCGTTGTGCCCGAGCGCGATGCCGACGCAGCAAGACTGCTGGCGCAGCGCTTGCTCGACATCGTGGGCAGCGAGCCGGTGGTGCATGGGGACAAGCGGGTTGCCGTCACGGCCTCCATCGGTTTCGCCAGTTTCCCGCTGGGGCCGCATGAGCTGGCCCTGACGTGGGAGCGCGCCATCGATCTGGTGGACACCGCGATGTATGTGGCCAAGGCACATGGCCGCAACCGCGCCTATGGCGTGCAAGGCGTCGAGTCGAAGACCGAGGCAGCGCTGCTGCAGCTGATGCCGCGCCTGGAGGCCGCCTGGCAGGAGGGGCAGGCCGAGCTGGTGACCTTGTATGGGCCGAGTTTGCAGCTGGAGGCCGCATGAGAAGCGCGCTGATCCACCAGCTGTTGATGCTGGCCGCTTTGCTGCTGCCGTTTTCGCAGAGCCAGGCCATGCCTGAGGCGAACGAGCGGGCGGAGGCCAGTCTGTCGCTGCTGGTCCTGCAGGCCTACGACAAGCCGGCCGCCGTGCTCAAGACCTTGCGTGCCGAGCCGGTGAGCGGCGCATCGCCGGCGGATCTTCTCTTTGCCGAGGCGGCCACACTGACCGAGGCCGGCCGCCTGGACGAGGCGCTGGCCGTGGCCAATAAGCTCGCCGATCTGCCCGGTGCGCAGGCGCGTGCGGAGGCGGTGCGTGCGCTGGTGGCGGATCGCCGCGGCGACTTCGCGTCAGCGCTTGCTGCCGCGAAGCGGGCCTGGACTCTGTTGGCGAGCAAGTGCGAATCAAGGACCACGGAGGCTGCAGCGCAGTCCGCGCCGCCACAGGGCTGTGACGTCACTGCCGCCTGGTCGGTCTTGCGTCTCCAGCAGCGCGAGCGCGAGGCGGAGGGCGCTCTGGCGGAAGCGCTGAGGCTGGCGCAGCTGAGTTTCAGCCTGGCATCGTCCGCACAGGATGTACCTCGCGCCGTGCTGAGCGCCGGCACGCTGGCGATGCTGAGCCAGCAGCTGGAGCAAGCCGCGCAGGCGCGGCGCTGGCTGGCCGAAGGGCTGGCCTTGGCCGAGGGCGAGCCGCTGCTGATGGCGCGCATCAAGTCCTTCGAGGCCGCAGTGGCCGGCGCGCGCGGCGACGGCACGTCGCAGCGCCGCAATTACGAAGAGGCGTTGCGGATCGCCCAGGCGGCCGGCGCGGTGCGGCTTGTGGCCAGGGTTCAGACCAATCTCACCGATCTGCACATGCATGCCGGCCGGCCCAAGGAGGCGCTGGACATGGCGCGCCAGGCCTTGCCGGTGGTGCTGGAATTCAAGGACCTGCGACTGGAGCGCACGCTGCGGCACAACACCGCGGTCGCCTTGATCATGGTGGGGCAGTTCGACGCGGCACGGCGCGAGCTGGCGCGCTCGCAGACTTTGGGTGAGACACAGGCCGAGCCGATGCGCCGTGCGATGGAACTGCGCGAGGTCGGCGAGGCCTGGGCTGCAGCCGGCCAGCCGCGCGATGCCATTGCGGTGTTCCATCAGGAGCGCGCGCTGACCGCGCAAACCCATGCGCTGAACCGCGCTGCGCAGCTGCAGGCGCTGCGCATCAAGTTCGACAGCGAGCGGGAACAGCGCAACCTGGACTTGCTGACGCGCGAAACCCATCTGAAGGACCAGCAACTGCTCAACCAGGATCTGGCGCGCAAGGCAGGCGTGGCTCTGGGGCTGTTGCTGACTCTGTCAGTCGTGCTGGCCGGCGTGATGCTCAAGCGCGTGCGCGCCGCCAATCGCCAGCTCAAGGCCAACCAGCGGCTGCTGCGCGCGCAGAGTGAGCGCGATCCGCTGACGGATCTGGCCAACCGGCGCTTCTTCCAGGCGGTGATGGCCGAGCAGGCGCCGGAGAAGCTGGAGGGCGCGCTGATGATGATCGACATCGACCACTTCAAGCATGTCAATGACCGCTACGGCCATGGCGCCGGTGACGCCGTGATCTGCGAAGTGGGGCGGCGCGTCAAGCATGCCGTGCGCGCCGACGATCTGGTGGTGCGCTGGGGCGGCGAGGAATTCCTGGTGTTCGCGCCCCATGTGAGCAGCGACCAGCTGCAGCTGCTGGCCGAGCGGGTGCTGAACAGCGTCGGCGGCTCGCCGGTGCGCACCGAGACGGGCGAGTTGCGCGTCACCGTGTCCATCGGCTTCGCCGGCTTCCCCTTGCCGTCGGGCCAGCTGCACCTGCATTGGGAGCAGGCGGTGGAATGCGCAGATACCGCGCTCTACCTGGCCAAGTCCCAAGGCCGCAACCGCGCGGTGGGCATTGAGGCAGTCGAGGCGCAGGATCTGCAGGCACTCCAGCAGCTTCACGGCGATCTGGATGCTGCCTGCAGCGCGGGGCAGGTGCGCCTGAATCACATCGAAGGTCCGACTTGAATCTGCAGCCGGGTGGGCTGTGCGCAGCGCGCCCGGGGCTCGGGTGAGCCTGCATCCGGCCTGCCATCGGCATGCCGCATACTGGTGAGATAACAGACCAACGACCCTCACCGGAGACATTGATGAGCCTTCCCCCCACCCGTCGCCGCACGCTGGCATCCTGCCTGGCGTTGGCCGGCCTGACCTTGCTGCCGCTGGCAGCGGCCCAGGCACAGAGCAGCTGGCCCAGCCGTCCGGTGCGCATCGTCGTGCCCTTCGCTGCCGGCGGCACGACCGACCTGCTGGCGCGGGCGCTGGCGCCTGAGCTGTCCAAGGCCTTCGGCCAGACCTTCGTGATCGAAAACAAGCCCGGCGCCGGTGGCAATCCGGGCACCGCCGAAGTGGCCAAGTCGACCGACGGCCACACCATCCTGATGGGCACGGTGGGCACGCATGGCATCAACCAGTCGCTCTACCCCAAGCTGCCTTACGACCCGGTGAAGGATTTCGCGCCGATCACGCTGGTGGCGGCGGTGCCCAATGTGCTGGTGCTCAACCCGGCCAAGGCGCAGCAGTACGGCATCAACTCGGTGCCGGACTTGATCAAGGCAGCCAAGGCCAATCCTGGCAAGCTGAACATGGCCTCCAGCGGCAACGGCACGTCCATCCATCTGGCCGGCGAGCTGTTCAAGAGCATGACGGGCACCTTCATGCTGCACTTCCCCTATCGGGGTTCGGGCCCGGCGCTGATCGACCTGATGGGCGGGAACACCGACCTGATGTTCGATAACCTGCCGTCAGCGCTGCCGCACATCAAGTCAGGCAAGCTCAAGGCCATCGCCGTGACCAGTGCCAAACGCAGCGAGGCCATGCCCGATCTGCCCACGATCGAGGAGGCCGGCGGCCCGGCACTGAAGGGCTACGAGGCCAGCTCCTGGTTCGGTCTGCTGGCACCGGCCAGCATGCCCGCCGAGCAGGTGGCGCGCCTGCAGCGCGAGACGGCCAAGGCACTGGCCACACCGGCTCTCAAGGAGCGCCTGGCCTCGCAAGGTGCGATTGCCAGCGGCAACACCAGCGCCGAATTCGCCGCCTTGATTGCCAAGGAATCCAAGAAGTGGGCCCAAGTCGTCAAAGTCTCCGGCGCAAAAGTTGACTGAGCCCGCACACGCGGCCCGGAAGGGCCGCGTGGCTGGCGAAGGCCTGCCGGCGATACAAGCCGGCTGGCTGAGCCTCGCGCACGCGCTTTGTAGGGCCGCGTGGCTGGCGAAGGCCTGCCGGCGATACAAGCCGGCTGGCTGAGCCCCGTCCAGGGCTGCTCAGACCTCGGCCTTCCACTCCCCGGACTTGCCGCCCTGCTTTTCCAGCACGCGGATCTGCTCCATCACCATGCCGCGATCGGCCGCCTTGCACATGTCGTAGATGGTCAGCAGGCCCATCTGCACTGCGGTCAGCGCTTCCATCTCGACGCCAGTGCGGCCCAGGGTCTCGACCTGTGCGCTGCAGATGACCGCGTTCGCGGCGGCATCGATCTCGAACTCGACCGCCACCCGCGTGATCGGCAGTGGATGGCAGAGCGGAATCAAGTCGGAGCAACGCTTGGCGCCTTGAATGGCTGCGATGCGGGCCACGCCAAGCACGTCACCCTTCTTCGCGCTGCCCGACTGGATCAGCGCCAGCGTGGCCGGCAGCATGCGGATGCGACCGCTGGCCCGCGCCACGCGATGCGTCTCGGCCTTCGCTCCCACATCGACCATATGGGCCTGGCCCTGAGCATCAAAATGCGTGAACGGATTGCTGGCTGAAGTCATGATGTCTTTGCTGCGGAAACAATCGGGAAACCTTGTGTCTGCCATCATAGTGAGGCTGTGCACCGGAGACCGCTGTTGAGCTCGAGAACCTTCAAACCATCCCAACGCCTGCTTTGCGCCCTGCTGGCGGCCAGCCTGTTGGTGCAGCCGGCGCTGGCGCAGGTGAATCTTCCTTCGCTGGGCGACGCGGTGTCGGAGGACGTCGGCATTGGCGCCGAGCGCCGCCTTGGCGATCAGGTGATGCGGCAGATCCGCCTGGACCCCGACTACCTCGACGACCCGCTGTTGCTGGAGTACGTGCTGGGCATCTGGGATCCGCTGGTGGCCGCAGCCAAGCAGCTGGGCCAGATCGGCGACGACACGGTGGAGCGCTTCGCCTGGGAGACCTTCCTGGTGCGTGATCGCAGCGTCAATGCCTTCGCGTTGCCCGGTGGTTTCGTCGGCGTGCATCTGGGCCTGATCGCGATGACGGGGGCTCGTGACGAGCTGGCCTCGGTGATGGCGCACGAGCTGTCGCACATCACGCAGCGCCACATTGCCCGGCGCATCGTCGGCGATTCGCGCACCAGCGTGCTGGCGATGGCCGGCATGGTGCTGGGCCTGATTGCCGCGTCACGGGCCAATAGCGTGGACATGGCGAACGCGGCCATCGTCGGCAGCCAGGCGGCAGCACAGCAGGCCTCGCTGAATTTCTCGCGCGATATGGAGCGCGAGGCGGACCGCGTCGGTTTCAATGTGCTGACGCAGGCCGGTTTTGCCGGCTCGGGCATGCTGGGCATGTTCGAGCGCATGGAGCAGGCCTACCACCTGATGGATTCGGGCAGCTACCCCTATCTGCGCTCGCATCCGCTGACCACCGAGCGCATCGGCGATGCGCGCGCGCGGCTCGGCGCCGCCAGCTGGCAGCGGCCGGCCAGCCGCACCGAACACCGCTTGATGGCTGCCCGGGCGCGGGTGCTGATGGATGCGCGGGCTGAGAGTCTGGCCAAGCTGCAGGAATTGGATGCTGGCGCCCGCAGCGTGCAGGCCGGCGCGGACGGCATGGAGCAGCTGGCCGCGCGCTACACCAGCGCACTGGCCTCGATCAAGCTGCGCCACTGGCCACGCGCGGAGAATGCGCTGCGCCAGGCCGAGATGATGCTCAAGCTGATCGGCCCGGATGAGCGCTCGTCCCGGATGCTGCTGCTGCTGCGCGCCGAGCTGGCCCAGGCCAGCGGCCAGGCTGCCGGCGGCTGGGCGGCCTTGGCGCCGCTTCAGGCTGATCGCTCGCGCGTGCTGCTGATGCAGCGGGGTCAGCTGGCGATGGTCGACGGCAGCACTGAGGCGGCGCGGCAGGCGGCGGAAGCCTTGCAGACCCATGTCAGCTTGCAACCCCACGACGCCGGCGCCTGGAGCCTGCTGGCCCAGCTGTGGGAGCGGCTCGGACACCCGCTGCGCGCGGTGCGGGCGCTGGGCGAAGCGCGGGCCGCCGCGGGCGACCTCAACGGCGCGATCGACCGCATGCGATCAGGCCTGAGCCAGTCTCGGGGCCGCGAGGCCGATCAGGTGGAAGCGGCCGTCATCGATGCGCGGCTGCGCAGCCTGCTGTATGAGCGTCGTCAACTGCTGGCGGAGATGTACCCGCGCGGTGCGCCGGTCGGTACCGAACTGCCCAATCTCCAGGCCCGGCCGCTGTCGCCGCGGCTGGGCAGCTGATCCGTCCCCTTGCCCTGGGCTATTCGGGCGTCGGGAACAGGCGCTCGGTCAGCACATCAACAAGCATGCCGCAGAGGCTGTAGATCAGCGAGCCGATCAAGGCCGCGCCGAAGCCGGTGACCGCAAAGCCCTCCAGCACCGAGGCCGCCGCCCAGAACAGCAGGGCATTGATGATGAACAGGAACAGGCCCAGGCTCAGCACCGTGACTGGCAGGGTCAGCAAGACCAGAATCGGCCTCAGCAGGGTGTTGAACAGCCCCAGCACCAGAGCGGCGATCAGGGCCGAGCCATAGCTCGTCACCACCACCCCGGGATAAAGCCAAGCCACCAGCAACAGGGCGCCCGCCAGCAGCAGCCATCGCGTCAAGGTTTTCATACGTCAAGCATACAGGCGCCGCGTGAACGGAGTCACGCCCCGGATGGGCCAGGTTTAGGCCCCAGGATTTGCAGGATTCGGGCTTGCTGGCACAATCGCGACTTCCGAAAGGGGAGTAGCTACGCGCGCGCGCGGCGAAGGTCCGTCAATACGGTGAGTGCTGTGACAGCACGCACCCGGGCCCCGCAGCTGCCGGCCATGCATGTGCCGGATCCGCCCCGCAAGACCTTTCGGTTCGCTATCGGCTGTGCCGGTTCTTTTTCTATTCTTGCGGGGTTTGCCTATGACCACGATCGCGCCGCTCTGGCTGTGGATCTTTTTTGTCGCCAGCGTGCTGGTGGCCTTGTTTGTCGATTTCGTCGTGCTGCGCAAGCAGGGCGCGCATGAGGTGGGCGTCAAGGAGGCGATCAACTGGTCGCTCGTCTGGGTCGGCCTGAGCCTGGCCTTCAATGCCTTGTTCTGGTGGGCCATCAAGGACAGCACGGGTGATTCACAACTCGCGACCACCAAATCGCTCGAGTTTCTGACCGGCTACCTGATCGAAAAATCGCTGGCGGTCGACAACATCTTCGTCTTCCTGATGATCTTCACCTACTTCTCGGTGCCGCCGGCCTACCAGAAGCGGGTGCTGATGTACGGCATCATCGGCGCCATCGTGCTGCGCACGGTGATGATCCTGGTCGGCAGCTGGCTGATCGCGCAGTTCCACTGGATCCTCTATGTGTTCGGCGCCTTCCTGCTGATCACCGGTATCAAGATGTGGTGGGCGGCCGGTCAGGAGCCTGATCTGGAAAGCAATCCCGCACTGAAGCTGCTGCGCCGGATCATGCCGGTCAGCCAGAACTTCAATGGCGAGAGTTTCTTCACGATGGAAAACGGCAAGCGTCTGGCCACGCCGTTGCTGCTGGTGATCGCGCTGGTGGGCATCACCGATGTGATCTTCGCGGTGGATTCGATCCCGGCGATCTTCGCGATCACCAACGATCCCTTCATCGTGCTGACCTCGAACATCTTCGCGATCCTGGGTCTGCGTGCCATGTACTTCCTGCTGGCGGCGATGGCGACGAAGTTCCACCTGCTGAGCTACGGCCTGGCGGTGGTGCTGGCCTTCATCGGCACGAAGATGATGCTGATCGACATCTACAAGATTCCGGTGCTCGTGTCGCTGGGGGTGGTGGTGGCCATCCTGGCCTTCACCATGATCCTGAGCGTGCGCACCGCACCCAAGATCCCCGGTCACTGAGTTCCACTGCGCGGCGCCTGGCGCCGCCAGACCGGGCCGATGCCGCCCCCGCCGACCGACCGGTCCGCGGGGGCTTTTTGCTTTCTGCGCGACCGGGCGATGGCCTGCCCCAATCAACGCGGGCAGGCTGCGGCCGGGCACGACTCGCCACGGACGATGACCATGGACAGCGAAGCGCCTGGCGCGCCGCCCCGATCCGCACGAAGCGGTCTTGCACCCGCCTGAAGCCGAGCGCTCTTCGCACAAGGATAGGCCTGCAGGCCACTGTCTTAAATAGGAATAGTTCGCATTAGTGTTACTATTCTCTCAAGCAAGTACGGCACAGCCTCCCTTCATGCGGCGGCTGGTCTGTCGTCTCCACTCCAGCACAAGTCACGTGAGTACTGCACCACTCGTCCCGTCCAACACTGCCGTGCGGCCTGCGCGAATCGGCACTGCCATGCGGCCGCCCGCGCGAGCCGCCGATGAGCTGGGGCGCAGCGGCCGGCATCTGCTGATCGGCGGCGTCTTGCTGGCACACCTGGCGGGGGGCTGGGCGTTGATGCAGGTGCAATCGGTGAGGGAGGCGGTGGTCGAGGTCGCGCCCCTGATGGTGAGCCTGATTGCGCCGGCGCCCCTGCCGAAGCCGCCTGTCCCTGCGCCTGCCTCGGCGCGCCAGCCGGTCAAGGCGCCTGCTCCAGCGCCGCTGATCGCTGCGGCGCCCACAGCCACCCCTGCCCCTCAGGCCTTTGTGGCACCGACTGCCGAGGCGGTCACGCCGCCGGTGGCTGTGTCGGCCGAGCCGGTTGCGCCGGCTCCTGTGGTGGCGGTGTCTCTCCCGCCTGCGGCACCGGCACCGAAGCAGTTGCCGTCCAGTGCCGTGCGCTACCTCACCGAGCCACAGCTGACCGTGCCGCTGTTGTCGCGCCGCCTGGGCGAGCAGGGCATGGTGCATGTGCGCGTGCTGGTCGATGTGCGCGGCCGCCTGAAAGAGGCCAGCTTACGCAAGTCGTCAGGCTTCGCGCGGCTTGACCAGCAGGCCTTGCAGGACATCCGCAGCGCGCGCTTTGCGCCGCATCTTGAGAACGGCCAGCCCATCGAGTGGGAGGCCACGGCCCTGCTGTCCTACGAGCTGGACCGCTGAACCCTTTGTCATCACCGAGCAAGAACATGGACGTCACCGCCGCCACCCCCGCCCTGGGATTCAGCCACTTCATCATGCAGACCGACGCGGTCGGCAAGTTCCTGTTCGCCACCCTGGTGCTGATGTCGGTGGCGTCCTGGGCACTGATCGCGGCCAAGGGCCTGAGCCAGTGGCTGCGCTCCAAGCGCAGCGCCAGCTTCCTGGAATTTTTCTGGAACGCCCGCTCGCTGGATGCGGTGACGGGCGAGCTGAACACGCACGGCGCGCGCGATCCCTTCTCGCACCTCAGCGCGCACGCCCTGCATGCCCAGGCCCATCACGCCCGCCATGGCGCCTCGCGCCTTGCCGAAGCCGGCTCGGCCAATGACTTCATCACCCGCACGATCAAGAAGGTGCTGGATGAGGAAACCACCCGTCTGGAATCCGGCCTGACCACGCTGGCCACGGTCGGCGCCACCGCGCCCTTCGTCGGCCTGTTCGGCACCGTCTGGGGCGTCTATCACGCACTGCTGGCGATCGGCGTCAGCGGCGCCGGCACGCTGGACAAGGTGGCGGGCCCGGTCGGCGAGGCGCTGATCATGACCGGCATCGGCCTGGCCGTGGCCATCCCGGCGGTGATCGCCTACAACGCCTTCACCCGCAGCAACCGTGTGCTGAGCGCGCAGCTCGACGCCTTTGCCTATGAACTGCACAGCTTCCTGACCTTGGGCGAAGCGCCGGGCGCCGGCGGTCAGCAGACCGGCAATGTGCGGCCGCTCAAGCCCGCCGCGGCCTGAGGACGACAGCCATGGCTTTCGCTTCCTTCGACAACAAGCGCGCCAGCGCGCCGGTGGCCGAAATCAATATGGTGCCGCTGATCGACGTCATGCTGGTGCTGCTGGTGATCTTCATCGTCACCGCACCGCTGCTGACCCATGCGGTGAAGCTGGACATTCCCAAGGTGAGCTCGACCGCACAAGCGGTGGTGCCTCAGAAGATCGAGTTCGCCATCGACGCCCAGGGCCAGCGCTTCTGGAACGGCGAAGTGATCAGCCGTGCCGAGGCGATCAGCCGCTTCGCCGCCGAAGGGGCCAAGCCGGATCAGCCCGAGGTGCATCTGCGCGCCGACCAGGAGGTGGCCTACCGCGTGGTGGCCGAGACCCTGGCCGATGCGTCCAAGGCCGGCCTCAGCAAGGTCGGCTTCGTCAGCCAGCCCGAGTCACGCTGAGGCTGCGCCCGCCCGCAGCTAGTCCCGCCACATGCACACCTAACGCGCCGGCCGACTGAAAACGGCGGCGCACCGGGCAGAGCCATGCCCAAAGATAGCTAACGAGGAGAAGAAATGTCCGCACGCAAGACCCATAAGAAGGGCCCGACACCGGGCAAGCGCAACGCCGCCCTGCTGCCGCTGGGCGCATTGGCTGCCGGCTTCGGCCTGGCATCGGCCGCACTGGCCCAGACCCCCCCGGCCGCACCGGCCGAGCCCGCCCAGGCCGAGACCACGCTGCCGGTGGTGCGCGGCAAGGCCAGCGCCGAAAAGCCCGGCAAGCAGGACTACCAGGCCACCGAGACCCGCATCGGCAAGGGCCGGCAGGAGCTGCGTGACATCCCGCAGTCCATCACCGTCGTCACCGAGAAGCTGATCGACGATCGCAACCTCGACACCATGAAGGAGCTGCTGAAGAACACCGCCGGCATCACCTTCATGGCGGCGGAAGGCGGCGAGGAAGACATCCGTCTGCGCGGCTTCCCGCTGCAAGCCACCGGCGACATCTTCGTCGACGGCATGCGTGATCCGGCCTTCTACGAGCGCGACACCTTCTTCTACGACCGTCTGGAGCTGCTGCGCGGCTCGGCCTCGATGCTGTTCGGCCGCGGCTCCACCGGCGGCGCGGTGAACCAGGTCATGAAGGCTCCGCGTTTGCTGAACGAAAACCAGGTCGACGTGACGCTGTCCAGCCACGGCGGCGTGCGCGCAGTAGGTGACTTCAATGCCAAGACCGGCGAGTCCTCGGCGCTGCGTGTCGGCACGATGTACAGCTATGCCGACAACAACGGCGCCGGCAGCAAGATCGACAAGGCCGGCTTGGCCGGCAGCTACCGCTGGGGCATCGGTGAGCGCGACGAGTTCAGCGCCACGATCTATGCGCTGGAGAACAACAACGGCATGAACTACGGCATGCCGTGGATCCGCCCGACGACCACCTCTGCCGTCAGCGAAACCACGCTGCTGCCGCTGGACCCGACGGCCTACTACGGCTTGGCCAGCGACTACAACAAGGGCTCGGCGACCTACGGCATGCTGACCCACACGCACCGCTTTGGACAGAACGCCGAGCTGATCACCAAGGTGCGCAAGGCCGACTACACGCGTGACCAGCGTTCCGGCACGGTGCGCTTCGCGGCAGCCGCCGCGCAGCCCGACCGGACAGCGGTTTCGCTGGCCACCTTCGGCCCGAGGACCGTGATCAACCGGGGCACGCACCTGAAGATCCAGGACATGCAGACGCTGACCGCGCAGAGCGACTTTTCTTCCAAGTTCAAGGCCATCGGCCTTGAGCACAGCCTGCAGGCCGGCATCGACTTTGCCGACGAGAAGAAGCAGGTCTACAGCCAGCTCAGTGCGGCGCAGGGCGGCGTCGTGCCGGCCAAGCCGACCACCACGGTCGGCGCGCCCAACGATGGCGCGTCCGTCGACGAGAGCCTGCGCCGACTGCGCCTGGCCAACGAATACCGCTCCAAGGGCTGGGGTGCCTATGCGCAGGACCTGGTGACGATCGCGCCGCAATGGAAGCTGCTGGCCGGTCTGCGCTACGACAGCCTGGATGGCGACTACAGCACGTATGCGATTCCCACTGCCGCTGCGACACCGGTGACGACCACCAGCTACCGCATGAGGATCTCGGAGTTGAGTCAGCGCGCGGCCGTGCTGTTCCAGCCCAACGCCCTGATGTCCTTCCATCTGGGCGCTGCGACGTCGTTCAACACCTCGGGCGACGCCTATTCGCTGGGTGCCGACAATGCCAGCACGCCGCCGGAGAAGTCCATCAATGTGGAACTGGGCGCCAAGCTCGATTCGGCGGACGGCAAGATGACCAGCCGCTTCGCGATCTTCCGCAGCACCAAGCTGCACGAGCGCAACACCGATCCGCTGGTCAACCTGGTGACGCTGTCGGGCAAGCGCCATGCCGCTGGCTTCGAGGCCGACTTCACCGGTCGCCTGGCCGAGGGCTGGGAAGTCTTTGCCTCTTTCATGTGGATGCCGGTGGCCAAGATCGACGTTGGCGTGGCCGGCTCGGAAGGCCAGGGCACGCGGCCTTCGCTGACGCCGCGCTACTCCGGCACCTTGTGGAGCACCTACCAGCTGACGCCGCAATGGCGCTTCGGCGCCGGCTTGAATGGTCGCAGCGGCCAGCAGCCCAACCGCAACCCCGGCTTCTACGCGCCCAAGTTCGCCACTGCAGACGTGATGGCGGAATACGCAGCCATCCAGGACAAGCTGACCTTCAAGCTCAACGTCAGCAATGTAAGCAACAAGCTGTACGCCGAGTCCCTGTATGCCGGCGGCCACTACGTCCCCGGCGCCGGGCGCATCGTTGCGTTGACGGGCAGCTACAAGTTCTAATGCCCAGCAAGAGTTGATCTGCTTCCTTCTCTCCAGAAGGCCTCTACGGCCCGGGGCTCGTCCCCGGGCCATTTTTCATTCAGAGCGCTGCTCGCCAAGGAGTCGATGATGTTGCTGAAGATCGCGCAAGTGCTGAGTGCCGAAGCGCTGACGCGTGCGCGCGCCCTGCTGGCGCAGGCGCCTTGGGAAGACGGACGCAAGACGGCCGGCGCGCAGGCCGCCGAAGTCAAGAACAACGAGCAGCTGCCGCGCGACAGCCGCGAGGCTCAGGCGCTGCAGGCCCTGGTGCTGCAGGCGCTGGAGCAGCATCCGCTGTTCTTCTCGGCCGCCTTGCCCAAGCGGGTGCTGCCGCCGATGTTCAACCGCTATGGCGATGCCGCCAACACCTACGGCGCGCATGTCGACCAGGCCGTGCGCTACCTGCCCGGCGGCACGCAGCGCGTGCGCACCGACATCTCCTGCACCCTGTTCCTGGCCGAGCCGCATGAATACGACGGCGGCGAGCTGCTGATCCACGACACCTTCGGCGAGCAGCGCATCAAGCTGGCAGCCGGCGATATGGTGCTCTATCCCGGCACCAGCGTGCATGCCGTGACGCCGGTGACGCGCGGCCAGCGCCTGGCCAGCTTTTTCTGGGTCGAGAGCATGGTGCGCAGCGACGAGCAGCGCCGCCTGCTGTACGAGCTGGACATGAGCCTGCTGCGCCTGCGCGCCGAGCATGGCGAGTCGGCCGCCACCGTGCAGCTGACGGGCACGTATCACAACCTGCTGCGCATGTGGGCCGACACATGAGTGGCGGCGCCCTGCAGCAAATTCCGCCCGATGTGGCGAACCTGGCCGACTTCGAGCCGCATGCGCGCGAGCGCATGAACCCCGAGGCTTTTGCCTACCTCAATGGTGGCGCGGCTGACGAGCTGACGCTGCGCGCCAACCGTGCGGCATGGGACGCGATCCAGCTGTGGCCACGCGTGCTGCGCGATCTGTCCGGCGGCCACACCCGCATCGAGCTGCTGGGGCGGCGCTGGCCGGTGCCGGTGGCGCTGGCGCCGATCGCCTACCAGCAGCTGGCCCATCCGGAGGGCGAACTGGCCAGCGCGCTGGCCGCTGCAGCGCAGGGTGTGGGTCTGGTGCTGAGCGCGCAGTCCAGCGTGGCGATGGAGCTCGTCGCGAAGGCGATGACAGGCGAGGCGGAGCGCGGGCCGCTGTGGTTCCAGCTCTACTGGCGCGACGATCCGGGTTTCATGCGCGAGTTGCTGGGTCGTGTGGAGACGGCGGGCTACGAGGCGCTGGTGCTGACTGTCGATGCCCCGGTGCATGGCGCGCGCGATCGCGAGCGCCGCGCCGGCTTCAAGCTGCCGCCACAGATCCGCGCGGTCAACCTTGGCGGCCTCAAGCGGCCGGTCGAGATTCAGCCCGGCCAGAGCTTGCTGTTCGATGGCCTGATGCCGCGCGCGGCGACCTGGACGCAGGTCGACTGGCTGCGCGAGCACAGCCGCCTGCCGCTGCTGCTAAAGGGCGTTGCGCACCCGGATGATGCGCGAGAGGCGCAGCGCCGCGGCGTGGCGGGGCTCGTGGTCTCCAACCACGGCGGCCGTACGCTGGACACGCTGCCGCCAACGGCCGCGCTGCTGCCGCGCCTGCGCGAGGCGGTGGGGCCTGAGCTGCCCTTGCTGGTCGATGGCGGTATCCGGCGCGGCACCGACGTGCTAAAGGCGCTGGCTTTGGGGGCCGATGCAGTGTTGCTGGGCCGGCCCTATGTGCATGCGCTGGCGACCGCGGGCGCGCATGGCGTGGCCCATGCGCTGCGCCTTTTGCGCGATGAATTCGAGATCGCGATGGCGCTCAGTGGCTGCCGCAGTTGTGACGAGATCGGGCCGCATCTGCTGTGGCGATCGCAGGAGTGATGCACAGCCGCGACATTCAGGGGTGTTGATCGGGCAAATCTCGCGGTCCTGACGCAAATCTCCTCTATGAGAGCCTTCTCAATGAGAGAGGCGCGCAGTACCATTGCTCGCGCAGGGCGCCAGAGAGTATCGAAGGCTCAGACCTTCACCCGGACCCCGGCACATCAACACAACCTTTGATGGAGAGAATCGAAATGGCAACTGCGAAGAAGGCTGCACCCGCCAAGAAGGCGGCTCCGGCCAAGAAGGCCGCTCCGGCCAAGAAGGCGGCGGCTCCTGCGGCCAAGAAGGCAGCTCCGGCAAAGAAGGCCGCTGCACCGGCCAAGAAGGCTGCCCCCGCCAAGAAGGCTGCGGCTCCTGCAAAGAAGCGCACTCCCAATGCGGCCTTCATGAAGGCGCTGACCCCCAGCGCCGCACTGGCCGCCATCGTCGGCTCGGCACCGCTGCCGCGCACCGATGTGACCAAGAAGGTGTGGGAGTACATCAAGAAGCACAAGCTGCAGGACGAAGTGCAGAAGCGCATCATCGTTGCCGATGCCAAGCTGAAGGAAATCTTCGGCAAGGCCAAGGCCGATATGTTCGAGATGACCAAGCTGATCAACAGCCACCTGAAGTGATGCCGGTGTTGCGGCGCTCACGCGTCGCAACCCGCCATGACGACAAGGCCCGGAGTTTCCGGGCCTTTTTTTGTCTGTGCAGTCGCGCTACGGCTCGCCAGCTGCGCGGCGATTGCGCGCAGCTTGAGGGGCTTGCAGCTGCGTCAGCTCGTCAAGCTCTGCAGCGACTGCAGCGCCTGAACCAGTTGCGGCACGTCGATGGGCTTGAGCCAATAGTCTTTGAAGCCGGCCTGCAGCGCGGCATGCACCTGCTCGGGCAGCGCATCGGCCGACAGCGCCACGCAGGGCAGGCCGCTCAGGCGTGGCTCGCGGCGCAGTTGCCCGATCAAATCAAGGCCGCTCATGTCGGGCAGGTTCATGTCAACCAGCAGCAGTTCGGGCTGGATCTCGCGCAGCATCTGCAGGGCCTGGCGGCCGTCTTCGGCGTATTCGAGCTGCCAGCCGGGCAGGCGGCGGAACACTTCCTCCATCAACACGATGTTGATGCGATCGTCTTCGACGTAAAGCACAAGGCGTGCGGGAGCGGAATCTGACATGGCTGCGGACTGGCGGGCGAGGAGAGCACGGCGACTCGGCTGTACCGTGCCGCGCCGCGCACGATAGCAGTGAATCGCCGGCGCGGATCGGATCAGGCAGCGCAAGAGCCTGATTTCTGCTGCAGCTCGTCATGAACGAAGCGAAGTGCCCAAAAGCGTGACATATGCAAGCTTTGACCAACCCCTCATCAAGGGGGCTGCGGCCTAGGGTTGGCCCCAGGACTCCTTAAACTGCAGGCATGCAGCGGGCTTGAGGGCCTGCCGCGATACCGACACCAAAACCATGTCCATCCTCGCTTCCATCGCACTGGCCGCTTCGACCGCGACCCTGCCCCAATGCAGTTGGGACAGGCCGGGCGTCAACCCCTTCATGGGTGACGTGGTGGCCGCGGTGGACCGCTATCAGGACATTCCGGCGCCGGTCCGGGCCAAGCTGAAGGCCCGCATGCAGCGCGCCAGTACGACGAGATCGCGCTGATCACGCGCGATGGCATCGAAGGCAAGGCCCAGTACGGTGCCGAGATCCGCGACATGCATTTCGGAGCCGGCAGCGTCTGCCGCACCGTGACCCGCACCAAGTGGACCGCCAAGATGCAGGAGCGCGGCCTGGTCTATTGCGAAGACGGCCATTGCATCCTGGTGCCGACCGTCTGCCGCAATGTCAGCCGCATCCAGCGGATCGCCGCCAAGCCCGTGGCCACCGTCGCGGTGGCTCAGCCGGCGGTGGACCCGCAGACCGAACTCGAGATGGAACCACCGGGCGCCGGTGTGCCGGGAGGCAGCACGCCTTCGCCGGCCGGCCCGAGCTTCGCGCAGCTGGCCAGCCCGCTGCCGACAACAACGGTGGCGGCGGCTCCGCCGGGCCCTGGACTGATTCCGGGCGCGGTGCCGTTGGTGCCGACCCTGCCGCCAGGCATCCCCACCGTGACGCCTGCCGTGCCCGAGCCCGAGACTTGGGCGCTGCTGCTGTCCGGCTTGGCCGTGGTGGCCTGGGTCGCGAAGCGTCGCCGCCCTACCTGACCAGCAAGGGCTTCAGATAGCGGCCGGTGTGACTGGCCGCGCAGTCAGCCAGCTGTTCTGGCGTGCCGGCCAGCAGCAGCTGCCCGCCGCCTGAGCCCCCTTCCGGACCCATGTCCACCAGCCAGTCGGCGGTCTTGATGACGTCCAGGTTGTGCTCGATCACGACGATGGTGTTGCCCGCGTCGCGCAGCTGGTGCAGCACCTTGAGCAGCAGCGCGATGTCGGCGAAGTGCAGGCCGGTGGTGGGCTCGTCCAGGATGTAGAGCGTGCGGCCGGTGTCGCGCTTGGACAGCTCCAGCGCCAGCTTGACGCGCTGCGCCTCGCCGCCTGAGAGCGTGGTGGCGCTCTGGCCCAGCTTCACATAGCCCAGGCCCACGTCCAGCAGGGTCTGCAGCTTGCGCGAGATGCTGGGCACGGCGCTGAAGAATTCGGCCGCGTCCTCGATCGTCATGCCCAGCACCTGGGTGATGTTCTTGCCCTTGTAGAGCACTTCCAGCGTCTCGCGGTTGTAGCGCTTGCCATGGCAGACATCGCAGGGCACGTAGACATCGGGCAGGAAGTGCATCTCCACCTTGATGACGCCGTCGCCCTGGCAGGCCTCGCAGCGGCCGCCGGCCACGTTGAAGCTGAAGCGGCCGGGGCCGTAGCCGCGTTCGCGCGCGGTGGGCATCTCGGCGAACAACTCGCGGATTGGCGTGAACAGGCCGGTGTAGGTGGCCGGATTGGAGCGCGGCGTGCGGCCGATCGGCGACTGGTCGACGTTGATCACCTTGTCGAAGGCGTCCAGCCCCTCGATCTCGTCATGCGGCGCCGGGTCCTGGTGGGCCTGGTAGAGCTTCTTGGCCACGGCGGCGTAGAGCGTGTCGTTGACCAGCGTGCTCTTGCCCGAGCCCGACACGCCGGTGACGCAGGTCAGCAGCCCCACCGGGATTTCGACGCTCACGCCCTTCAGGTTGTTGCCGCGCGCATTGACGATCTTCAGCGTGCGCGGCTCCTTCATGTCCGCCAGGCTGTGGCGCTTGGTCGGCACCTCGATCCTGGCGCTGCCGGACAGATAGCGGCCGGTCAGCGAGGCTGGGTTGGCCGCCACCTCGGCCGGTGTGCCCTGGGCCATGATGCGGCCGCCATGCACGCCGGCGCCAGGACCCAGGTCCAGCACATAGTCAGCGGCGCGGATCGCGTCCTCGTCGTGCTCGACCACCAGCACCGAATTGCCCAGGTCGCGCAGATGGCGCAGTGTGGCGATCAGGCGGTCGTTGTCGCGCTGGTGCAGGCCGATGCTGGGCTCATCCAGCACATACATCACGCCGGTCAGGCCCGAGCCGATCTGCGAGGCCAGGCGGATGCGCTGCGCCTCGCCGCCTGACAGCGTGTCGGCGCTGCGGTCCAGGCTCAGGTAGTTCAGGCCAACGTCGTTGAGGAAGCGCAGGCGCGAGGCGATCTCGCGCACCACCTTGTCGCCGATCTCGGCCTTGGCGCCCTTGAGCTTCAGGCCTTCGAAATAGTGCAGGCAGTCGGCCAGCGTCGAATGCTCCACCTCATAGATGGGCCGGCCCTTGAAGCCCGGCGCGGCGTCGGCCGGCTGCAGCACCACATGGCGTGCTTCCCGGCGCAGGCGCGAACCTTCGCAGTGCGGGCAGGGCTTGGCGGCCATATAGCGCGCCAGATCCTCGCGCACCGCGCTGGAATCGGTCTCCTTGAAACGCCGGGTCAGGTTGGGCAGGATGCCTTCGAAGGGATGCGAGCGCTTGACCGAACGCTTCTTGCCATTGGCGCCCTCGGCTTCGTAGGTGAAGCTGATCTCTTCTTCGCCCGAGCCCTGCAGCAGCACGCTGCGCGCCTGCTCGGGCAGCTCCTCGAAAGGCAGCTCGATATCGAAGCCGTAATGCTTGGCCACGCTCTCCAGCATCGAGAACGTGTAGGCATTGCGGCGGTCCCAGCCCTTGACGGCACCGCTGGCCAGGCTCAGCGTCGGGAAGGCCACCACGCGGTCTGGGTCAAACACCGTCAGTTGGCCCAGGCCCTCGCAGCTCGGGCAGGCGCCCACGGGCGAGTTGAAGGAGAACAGGCGCGGCTCCAGTTCCGGCAGCGAGTAGCTGCAGATCGGGCAGGCGAACTTGCTGGAGAACAGGGTTTCGGTGCCGGTGTCCATGTTCAGCACCAGCGCACGGCCCTCGGCCAGGCGCAGCGCGGCTTCGAAGCTTTCGGCCAGGCGTTGGCGCAGCTGGTCGGCGGCATCGGCGCGCACCTTGATTCGGTCCACCACCACGTCGATATCGTGCTTCTCGGCCTTCTTCAGGGCTGGCACGTCGGGCGCCTCGACGGTCTGTCCGTCGACACGGAAGCGTACATAACCCTGGGCCTGCATGTCCTCGAACAGCTCGACGAATTCGCCCTTGCGGTCGCGCGCCACTGGCGCCAGCAGCATCAGCTTCGATTCGTCGGGCATGGCCAGCACCGCGTCGACCATCTGGCTGACGCTCTGCGCCTCCAGCGGCAGGTGGTGGTCGGGGCAGAAAGGCGTGCCGGCGCGCGCGTAGAGCAGGCGCAGGTAGTCGTGGATTTCGGTCACCGTGCCGACGGTGGAGCGCGGGTTGTGGCTGGTGGCCTTCTGCTCGATCGAGATCGCTGGCGACAGGCCCTCGATCACGTCGACATCCGGCTTGTCCATCAGCTGCAGGAACTGGCGCGCGTATGCCGACAGGCTTTCCACGTAGCGGCGCTGGCCCTCGGCATAGAGCGTGTCGAAGGCCAGGCTGGACTTGCCCGAGCCGGACAGGCCGGTGATCACCACCAGCTGGTTGCGCGGCAGATCCACATCGATGTTCTTCAGATTGTGGGTGCGCGCGCCGCGCACGCGGATCATCGGCGCGTCGGGGCTGTTCGGAGGGGGCTGTCGGGACATGGGGCCCAGGCTGGTGTGGAAAACCCACCATGATAGAGCCCCGGCCGGATCTAAGCTGGCGCCGGCTCTCGGCCGACATGCTGGCGAACCGCTGCCCAGAAGAGCATGTCGGCGGCGGGCTTGGCCAGCATCTGCTCGCTGCCGGGCCTCGCGGCGCAGGCCAGCGGCTGCAGCGCTGGCCAACGCTGCAGCAGTGCCGCCAGCGCCTGCACCCTGTGCGGCTGGTCCAAAGTGGCGGGATCGTAGACCAGCAGGCGCGGCTGGCAGTGTTCGGCCAGCGCGGCCAGCGCCGGCTCGACAACTTCGATCGCGTCGCTGCACTCCACATCGAAGCCGGCCAGCAGCAGGCGCTCCCGCAAGGCCTCAGCGGCGGTACTGCAACCGTCCAGAACCACGGCGCCCAGGCCCTCGCCGAGCGCGGGCACGGAACCCGCGCGCGGCGGCTGCCATTGCACCTGGCACTCTTCCGCAAGGCACAGAGGCAGGCTCAGTGTGAAGCGGCAGCCTTCGCCGGGCTGGCTGATCAGCGTCAGGTCTCCGCCCATGGCCCGCGCGGTCTGGCGCGAGATGCTCAGGCCCAGCCCCATGCCGGGCACAGCTGCACTGCGCCGGCTGCGCAGAAAGGGTTCGAATACCAGCGCTTGTTCCTCGATGGCGATGCCCGGCCCCTCGTCTTGCACAGTGATCTGCAAGCGGCCGTCTGCGGTGATCGCCTCCAGCCAGATGTCACCGCCGGGCCGACCATGCTTGGTGGAGTTGGCCAGCAGATTGAACAGCACTTGCCGCACACGGCGCGCGTCCAGTTCGACGACGCCGGGCAGCTCAGGATGCAGTTGCAGCCGCAGCTGATGGCCCTGGCTTCGAATCATGGCCTGGGCTTGCTCGGCGGCTTCGCGCAGCAAGCCGTACAGATAGGCCGGCGCCAGCAGCACTTCGGTGTTCACGCCCGCGTCGGGCTGGCGCGCAAAGCCTTGGAGCTCGTCGATCGCGTCCAGCAGCAGCACGCTGCCCTGCTCGATGGCGCGACGGTTGTCCTCGAACGCGGGGCCTGGTTCCAGACTGCGACTCAGCTGCAGCATCGAAGCCAGCGGCGCGCGCAGATCATGTCCCAGATAGCCGAGCAGGCGGCCCTTGGCGGCATCCTTGTCTCGAAGCTCAGCGTGTGCGCTGGCCAGCGCAGCTGTGCGTTGCTCGACAAGTTCTTCGAGGTTCTTGGCGCGGCTGAGGCGTTCCTGATTGAGGCGCACAACGATGGCGATCAGCACCAGCAGGCCGCCCGCCGCACTGACGATGTTGCCGGCATAGTCCAGCGTTGCGCTGAGCGGGATGTGGCCCTGCAGGCTCAGCTGGCGTGGCAGCAGGCTGAGGATCTGGCTCAGGATCACCAGCAGCCAGATCTTGCCCAGGAACTGCCCCGAGCGCGCTGCGCGCACGCTGGCGACCAGACCCAGCAGCATCAGGCCGGTGTTGCAGTAGTTTGCGGCTTGTGTGGCCCAGCGGTAGTCACCCCAGATGCACAGCGCGATGAGGCTCAGGTTCAGGCCGGCTAGCATCATGAGCAGGCGCTGCAGCACGGGTTGACGTTGTCGCAGCAACAGCAGCTGGCTGACGGCCAGCGCCTGCATCAAGGTGGTGAACAGGCCGATGCTGCCCAGGGCGCGCAAGGCCCAGTCGGTGGCTTGCGGCCACAGCAGCATGAAGCTGGTGCCGCGCATGGACGCCTCGAACAAGGTCGCTGCAGCCATGTACAGGCCCAGCAGCGCGTACCCGGCCGAGCGCTGGCTCAGTGCCAGCAGCAGCGCGATCACGCCGACCACCACGCCCAGGCTGTGCAGCAGACCGTCGAACCAGAGCAGCCCTTGCTGCTGCTGCAGCAAGGCGCCCTCATGCCAGAGGCTGGCGTGCAGGGCCAGCGCACTGCGGCTGCTGATGCGCAGCCACAGGGTGCGCTGCTCGCCCGGCGCCAGGTCCAGCAGGAAGGCGTGGTCGCGCAGCGGCAACTCGCGGGCCGCGAAGGGCTGGTCCGTGCCTGCGCGGCTGTGCTGCCAGCCTTTGCCCTGGGCGTCGCGCCAGTAGAGGCTGACGGACTCCAGGCGCGCGGGCTCGATCAGCAGCACGCGCTGCAGGCTCTGCGGCTGGGGGTTGTGCAGTTGCAGGCGCACCCAGTAGGCGGCGTCGGTATAGCCTGGGGTCAGCGCTCGCGCGGTGGCCGGCAGGAATCCACTCTCGCCCAGTACGTCGGCAGGCGGTTGCTCAGGAGCAGGGCCGGGGCGGGGCTCGACCTGGTAGCCCAGCCAGGGCAGCAGGCTCAGACTGGGGCGGGCCGCTGTATCGGCATCTAGCGCCAGCACGGCTTGCGCGCGTGCGCCGATGCTGGCTGCAGCGAGCAGCATGCCGAGCAGCAGCAGGCGCAGCAGCCCGCGGCTCATGCGCTGGCGGTGCCGGCGCTGCTGCTGGCGCTTTCGCGCCACCCGAGTCGATAGGCAAGCGGAGTCATGCCGTGGCGTTCCCGGAAGGCGGTCGAAAAGTTGCCTGGGTTGCCATAGCCCACCGCCAGTGCAATCTGCTGCACCGGCAGATTGGTCTCCTGCAGCAGGCGCTGGCCAGCGCGCATGCGCTCCTCGCTGATGAAGCCGGAGACGGTCTGCCCCAGTTGCTCCCGGAACAGGCGCAGCAGGCCTTTGTCCGCCAGACCGAAGTGGCGCGCAATCGCGCCCACCGTCAGCGCCTGGTCCAGCCTGGCGCGGATGTGGGCGGCAATCGTCTGGGCCAGGGCTTGATCCGGGTCGGCAGGCGCGACCTCGGGCTGCGCCTGGCCTGAGTGATGCCGGCGCGACAAGCTCAGGTGCAAACGCACGCGCGCCAGCACTTCCTCGCCATGGCAGTCCTTGCCGATGAAATCCACCGCGCCCAGGGCAAGGCCGTCAATACGGCGCTGCGGCTCGTTGTGTGAACTCAGGAACAGCAGCGGCACCGCTTCCAGGGCCGGGCTGGCCTTGAGGCGGCGACACAAGGCGAAACCGTCCAGGTCAGGCAGGCCGATGTCCATCAGCACCAGGTCAGGGCTCAGCGCCTCAGCCTTGTTGAGAGCGCCCTTCCCGTCGGTGGCAAAGCTGAGCCGGTAGTGAGGTCGCAACAGGCGTACCAGCCAGCTCAGCGCTTCGGGCTCGTCATCAACCAGCAGCACCAGCGGCATGGCGCCTGGCGGGCTCTCGGATACAGCGCAGTTCATCACGGGGCGCGATTGTCACCGATTCCCGCGACATGTGACCGATCTAACGAACAGCAGGCATTCCTCGGCGCTTGTGCTGTTTGGCAAAGCTCGGCGGCGGACTGGCAAAGGTCGGCTGCAACAGCCGCGTCGATAAACCGGGCTGTTACAGATCGTTGTGGAAATGGATAACAAGATGCCAGTGAGAACCCAAAAGAGCCCGGCCCGATTCACGTCCTCGATCGGCAAGCTGGCAGGCCGCATTGCGCTGCTGCCCGGCCTGTTGATGGGTCTTGGCGCACAGGCGGCGGTGCCTGATGCCGGTCAGCTGCTCAACGAGCAGCAACGTCTGGACAAGAGCGCGGTGCGCCCGGCTGCTGCGCCGGTCACTGTCAACGCACAGGCGCTCGATACAGCGGCGGCCCAGCCGGGCTTGCGCGCCCGCATCGAGCGGGTGCGGGTTTCCGGCGCGGACGGATTGCTCAGCGATGCGCATTTGCAGGCCCTGCTGGTGGACGCCAAGGGCCAAACGCTCAACCATGCGCAGCTGCAGCAGTTGGCGAGCCGGGTCACGATGGCGCTGCAAGCGGCGGGCTATCCGCTCGCGCGCGCCTATCTGCCGCGTCAGGATCTGAGCGCAGGTGACCTGGAAATTGCGGTGATGGCGGGCCGGCTGCAGACAGGCCCGGATCGCGTCAAGGTGATGGCCGCAGATCCCGCGCTTGGCGTCTGGCTGGCTGGCGTCGCCAATGCCGCGCTGCCGGAGGGCACGGTGCGCAGCGAACAGCTGGAGCGCGCGCTGCTGCTGATCAGCGAAGTGCCGGGCGTGCAGTCACGTGCCTCGCTCGAGAAGGGCAAGGAGCCCGGCAGCAGCCGCTTGCTGGTGCGCGCCGACACGCCGCGCGACTGGAGCGCCCAGGCCACGCTGGACAGCTTTGGCAACCGCTATACCGGCGACTGGCGCGCCGGCGCGCAGGCGGCGCTGTATCGGCCGTTCGGCAACGACGATCTGCTGGGGCTGGGACTCAGCCACAGCCGCGGCAGCGATCAGGCATCGGCCAGCTACGCCTGGGCCTGAACCCGCAAGGCCTGCGGGCGCTGTTCAGCGGCAGCTGGATGCGCTACCAGGTGGGGGCTGATGCTGCAGCGCTGAACCTGACCGGCACGGCAAGCACGCTGTCCGCGGGGCTCGCCTATCCGCTGCTGCGCACGCGGGAGCGCAATCTGAGCGCGAGTTTCGAGGTGGAGCGCAAGGGCATGAGCGACAAGGCCCTGGGCCAGGAGATCCGAGCCCGGCGCGTGCACAAGGCCAGCGCCAGCCTGAGCGGCAGCTTCCGCAGCGACTGGCTGGGCCTTGCGTACAACGAGCTGAGCGCCGGCTTCGCAGTCGGGCAGCTGGACCTGGACAACAGCGCGGACCGCCTGGCGGACAGCCTCAGCGCACGCACAGCCGGCGGCTTCAGCAAGGTCTACGGGCGGGTCGCCCGCACGCAGGGCTTTGAGGGCGCGCCGGACTGGAGCCTGTTCTTGGGCGCAAGCGCCCAGCTCGGCGGGCGCAACCTCGACTCTTCCGAGAAGTTCATCCTTGGTGGCCCGGCCGGCGTGCGTGGCCAGGCCTCGGGCGAAGCCAGTGGCGACAGCGGCTGGCTGCTGAATCTGGAAGTCCGTCGGGAGCTCCAGCTGATGCCCGAGCTGCGCAGCCAGCTGCTCGCCTTTGTCGACCATGGCCGCATCACGCAGCAGGCCCAGCCCTGGGCCGGCGCGACGCCCGCCGGGCGCGACAACAGCTATGCGCTCTCAGGCGCCGGAGTCGGTGTGAACCTGTATGGCGAGCGCTGGTCGCTGCGTTCGGCCTGGGCGCATGCGCTGGGCAGCAACCCGGGCCGCAGCGCCGCCGGCCTGAATGCAGACGCCGCAGCAGCCGCAATCACCTGTGGGTGCAGGCCAGCCTGCGCTACTGAGCGCAGCCGCCTCTGAACCGCCCACAAGCGCGAACCCCAAAAAAACGAGAGAACGTCAGCATGACAAGCAAAGCTTCGATGAATCACGCATTCCGTCTGGTCTGGAGTGAAGCCAGTGGCAGCTATGTGCCGGTGCCCGAAACCACCAAGTCGCGCGGCAAGCGCGCCAGTCGCGCCCT